>CAYLMS010000017.1:0-13574 GCA_964384455.1 uncultured Microbacterium sp.
AGCAGCGACAGCGTCGAGGCGCACACCGAGCCCATCGACGTCGAGCCGTTGGAGCTCAGCGCCTCGGAGACCTGGCGGATGGCGTAGGGGAACTCCTCGCGCGACGGCAGCACCGGCACGAGCGCGCGCTCGGCGAGGAAGCCGTGTCCGATCTCGCGACGCTTCGGCGAACCCACCCGGCCGGTCTCACCGGTCGAGTAGGGCGGGAAGTTGTAGTGGTGCAGGTAGCGCTTGTGCGTCACCGGCGACAGCGAGTCGATCTGCTGCTCCATCTTGAGCATGTTCAGCGTGGTGACGCCCAGGATCTGCGTCTCGCCGCGCTGGAACACCGCCGACCCGTGCACGCGCGGGATGACCTGCACCTCCGCGTCGAGCGGGCGGATGTCGGCGAGCCCGCGCCCGTCGATGCGCACGCCGTCGGCCAGGATGCGGCCGCGCACGATCTTCTTCGTGACCGCCTTGTACGCCACGGAGAACTCCGCCAGCGCCACCTCGGGCTGCGAGCCGTCGGCGACAGCGGCCGACAGCTCGGCCTTCACGCGCGCCTTGACCGCGTCATCCGCGTTCTGGCGCTCGACCTTGTCGGCGATCCGGTAGACGCCCTGCAGGTCGTCGTAGGCGCGCTGGGCGACGTAGTCGTAGCTGGCCTGCGAGTACGGCAGGAAGACGGGGTAGACGCCCGGCTCCTTCGAGGCGTGCGCGGCCAGCTCGGCCTGCGCCCGTACGAGCTGGGTGATGAACGGCTTCGCCGCCTCCAGTCCGCCCGCCACGACCTCTTCGCTGGGCTTGGTCGCGCCGCCCTTGATGAGGTTCCAGCTGTGCTCGGTGGCCTCGGCCTCGACCATCATGATCGCCACGTCGCCGTCGTCGAGCACGCGCCCGGCCACGACGAGGTCGAACACGGCCTCCTCCAGCTGCTTCACGTTGGGGAATGCGACCCACTGGTCGGCGTGCTCGCCGTGTCCGGGGATGAGCGCCAGGCGCACCCCGGCGATCGGGCCCGAGAACGGCAGGCCCGAGATCTGGGTCGACGCGGAGGCCGCGTTGATCGCCAGCGCGTCGTAGAACTCGCCCGGCGCGATCGAGAGCACCGTGATGACGATCTGCACCTCGTTGCGCAGACCCTCGACGAACGAGGGGCGCAGCGGACGGTCGATCAGGCGGCACACGAGCACCGCCTCGGTGGAGGGCCGGCCTTCGCGGCGGAAGAACGAGCCGGGGATCTTGCCCGCGGCGTAGGAGCGCTCTTCGACGTCGACGGTCAGCGGGAAGAAATCGAAGCCCTCGCGGGGCTGCTTTCCGGCGCTCGTGGCCGACAGCAGCATCGTCTCCTCGTCGAGGTAGGCGGCGACGGCGCCCTGCGCCTGCTGTGCGAGGCGTCCGGTCTCGAACCGGATGGTGCGGGTGCCGAACCGGCCGTTGTCGAGCACGGCTTCGGCTGCGGTGATCTCTGGACCTTCCAAGAGGTCTCTCCTTCTTTGTTTAGACTCGTCCGCGCGTGTCGCGGGCGAGCACTGCGAAGGAGCAGGAACAGGCAGATTCCGGCGCGCGGAATTTCCACTCGCCTGCGCTGGCCACCAGTAGAAGATCACCGCTCCGCCCCGGATCGGGAATCCACCACAGGGGACCAGCTCGCTGCCGGCCTGCTCCGTGAGGCTCATGTTCAATTGAGCGGATGCCGCATGGGCAACCTTCACGATCCTACCAGCGGACCGGGACTGCTGTCCGGCGCGGCGCGCCAGCGCCTAGGGTGGGAGGCATGAGCTCCTCCGACAAGCCGGCCGACGCGGCATCCGACGACCTGAAGCGCAAGTTCAAAGAGGCTCTCGACCGCAAGAACGCCACCCACCGCGACGGTCAGGCGCATCTCGACGGGGGCTCGGCCGTGCACGCATCGGGCGGAGCACCGGCACGCCGCGAGTTCCGGCGCAAGAGCGGCTGAGATGGCATGGCGCCCGCCGCGCGTCGCACTGCCGCTGCGGCTGTCGTCGGCGCACGGCGCGGACGCGCGGGTGGGTGCTGCGAACCGGCTGTTCGACGACGTGGTGGCACTGGTGCGTGCGCAGGGCCTGGAGGCCGTGGCGGTGCACGATGCCGACCTCACCGGCTTCGACGGAGTGGTGCTGCCCGGCGGCGGCGACATCGATCCCGCCCGGTACGGCGGCAACCGCGACGCGGTGCTGTACGACGTGAATCCCGCGCAGGATGCGCTCGACTTCGACATCGCCCGCGCCGCCCTGAATGCCGGGCTGCCGGTGCTCGGCATCTGCCGCGGGCTGCAGGTGCTCAACGTCGTGCACGGCGGCACGCTCGTGGAAGATCTGCCCGCCGGCAGCGTGCCGCACGGCGACGGCTCCGACGACGACACGTTCGACTGGTCGTGGCACGCTGTCGACGTCGTCGCCGGCTCCCGCCTGGCCGCCGCCGTCCTGCCCACGGTCCCTGAGCCCGACACGGTCCCTGAGCCCGACACGGTCCCTGAGCCCGACACGGTCCCTGAGCCACAACCGGTCCCTGAGCCTGTCGAAGGGCCGCTGCGCATCACTGTCGCCTCCGGCCATCACCAGGCGATCGCTCGGCTGGGTGACGGCCTCGTCGCCACCGCGACGGCCGACGACGGCCTGATCGAGGCGTTCGAGCGCCCGGATGCCGCGGTGCTCGCCGTGCAGTGGCATCCCGAGGCGCACGGCACCCCCGCGCAACTCGCGTACGCCCCGTTCGCGGTGTTCGCCGCTGCCGTGCGAGCTTCGGCTGGAGCATCCGCCCGATGAGAATCGTGCAGATCGCCCAGCGCGCCGTTGATCTGCAGCGGGCGCAGTCGTTCTACGCACGCGTGCTCGGCGCCGAGCCCGTCGGCGTGTTCGACCCTCCGGGGCTCGTGTTCTTCGACCTCGACGGGGTGCGACTGCTGCTGGAGCGCGAGGCGCCCTCGTCGCTGCTCTACCTGCGAGTGGACAACGTGCACGAAGCGCTCGACAGACTCAGCGACGAGGTCGAGGTGGTGACGCATCCGCACGTGATCTTCCACCACGACGACGACTCGCTCGGGCCGGCCGGCCACGACGAGTGGCAGGCGTTCATCCACGATTCCGAGGGCAACACCGTCGGGCTGGTCTCGTTCCAGCTTCCGTGACGGTGGCTCGCCGCGCTACCCGAGGCCGCCGAGCAACTCCAACTTCGCAGCTGAGGCACCCTCGAGATTCGGCGGACGGTGCGGATATTGTCGAGGCTGGTATTTTCGTTTAACTAACCCGCAGCCTGAGGAGGCACCTTGCGCCGCTGGACGTACGCTCTCCTCGCGCTGATGGGCGCACTTGCACTGAACGGCTGTTTCATGGCCCAATCGTCGGGACCCGAGCCTGGGACAGGCGCGGTCGACAGTACCACCCAAGACGATGACGCTGTGCTGGAGTCTTCGCCAGTCATTCCCACTGCATCTGCTCCTACTGTCGTGCCGACGGAACCGCCTGTGCAGTTGACTCCGGCACTGCCTCCGAGTCCTTTGGCACCTGCGATGCCACTTCGGCCCACACAGGTCTGCGCAATTGGGTCAGCAGGTTGGGGGCTCGGCAGCGTGACATTCAACGAACGCGCGGTGTCCTCGTTGCGAAATCTCGGTATCGGCAACGAATTTGACGTCACCGTTTCCATTACGGTCGTGAATGCGGCGAACTATCCGCTTACGAGCTCTGGAGTACAGATCGATCTGCAGGTTCCGACAGTGCGACGTCCAAGCAACTGGGTGACGGTGTGGTTTAGCGAGTTCGCAGTTCCGGCGAACTCGCACGCAACCCTTACTACGAATTCCCCCGCTCCCATCAGCACCGACCGCGACGAGTACCCGAATTCGTGGTCGGTCAGCCCTGGTTCCCGCGCCGGAATGTACCAGCTGGCGACTCCCGTCGGGTACGACTACGCCTCCGTGTGCGGAGTGTCATATCCTCAGCCATTCACGCGGCTCAACTGAAGCTCCGGATACCGATACGCGCGTAGCGAGCATGGAGCGGGCGGGTTGCCGGACGCGGCACTCGACTGGCTGCACCGGTTGCGATCCCAAACACCTGCGACACTCAGACGCAACCATTGTCGAGATCGAGCGCGCCTACTCCCCGCAAATCACACATGTCACCAGCCCATTCGTCACCCCCGGCTTCGCCCCTCACCGCCGAGCAGGTGGCCGAACGAGCGGCCCTCGCCGAGATAGTGCGCGGGGTCGAAGGGGTCGCTCGCGGCTGCGGCGGGCGGGCGGACGCCGGTGTGGCCGTGGTGCCGGCGCACAGCGTCGGCGAGCTCACGGGCCCCCTTGTCGATGCGCTCCGACAACGGCGCGACCTCGTCGCCCGCACCGCCCCAGTCGACGGATGCCGCGAAGACCCCGGTCGACACCGTGTCGGCGTGCAGATAGGCGAAGAGGGGCCGGAGTGCGTAGTCGATGGCCAGCGAGTGCCGCGCCGTGCCGGCGTTCGCCCCGAGCAGCACGGGCGTGCCCGCGAGCGCGTCGGGCTCCAGGATGTCGATGAACGACTTGAACAGGCCCGAGTAGCTGGTCGTGAAGATCGGCGTGACCGCGATCACCGCATCCGCTGACACCACCGCGTTGATCATCGCCTCCAGCGGGGGCGCCGCGAAGCCGGTGAGCAGGTTATTGGTGATCTCGTGCGCATAGTCGCGCAGTTCGAACGTGTCGACCTCGACGGGCGCGGCATCCGAAGCGAGTTGCGCGACCGTCGCCCGTGCGAGGCGGTCGGCGAGCATGCGCGTGGACGACGGGCTGGACAGCCCCGCCGAGACCACCGCGATCCGCAGCCCGGTCATCGCGCCGCCTCGGTGGCGTCGAGGTAGGGCGAGCCGCCGGTGACGTTGTCGCCTCGGTTCGCGGCCGGCCGGGGCTGGCGCACCGGCCCGTCGCCGTACTTCGCGGCCACCAGCGACGCATGCGTGGGCGCATCGGGAACCTCGGCGGGGCGTCCCTGGGCGAGCTCGCGACGCAGCGCCGGCACCACCTCGCCGCCGAGCAGGTCGAGCTGCTCCAGCACCGTCTTCAGCGGCAGCCCCGAATGGTCGATCAGGAACAGCTGGCGCTGGTAGTCGCCGAAGTGCTCGCGCATCTGCGCGTAGCGGTCGATGACCTGCTGCGGCGATCCCACGGTCAGCGGGGTCAAGCCCGCGAAGTCCTCCAGGCTCGAGCCATGACCGTACACGGGCGAGTTGTCGAAGTAGGGGCGGAACTCGCGCACCGCGTCCTGCGAGTTCGCGCGCATGAAGGCCTGCCCGCCGAGCCCGACGATCGCCTGCTCGGGTGTGCCGTGCCCGTAGTGCGCGTACCGCTGCCGGTACAGGTGGATGAGCCGTTGGAAGTGATCCTTCGGCCAGAAGATGTTGTTCGCGAAGAAGCCGTCGCCGTAATAGGCGGCCTGTTCGGCGATCTCCGGGGTGCGGATCGAGCCGTGCCACACGAACGGCGGCACGTCGTCGAGCGGGCGCGGCGCCGACGTGAAGCCCTGCAGCGGAGTGCGGAACCTGCCCTCCCAGTCCACGACGTCCTCGCGCCAGAGCCGGTGCAGCAGGGCGTAGTTCTCCACCGCGAGTGGCAGCCCTTGGCGGATGTCCTTGCCGAACCACGGATACACCGGTCCGGTGTTGCCGCGGCCGAGCATGAGATCGGCGCGGCCGCCGGAGACATGCTGGAGCACGGCGAAGTCCTCGGCGATCTTCACCGGGTCGTTCGTGGTGATCAGCGTGGTGGCCGTCGACAGGATGAGCCGCTCGGTCTGCGCGGCGATGTAGGCCAGCGCCGTGGTCGGCGACGACGACCAGAATGGCGGGTTGTGGTGCTCGCCGATGGCGAAGACGTCGAGCCCGACATCCTCCGCGTGCTTCGCGATCGTGATCGTGTCGCGAATACGCTGCGCCTCGGTGGGCGTGGCCCCCGTGGTCGGATCGGCGGTGATGTCGCTCACCGTGAAGATGCCGAACTGCATGCCGGTCCGTTCGTCGCGGTCAACCACGATCTTCTCCATATTCATTCAACTGCATGTATATTATCCAACGCGGCGCCCGCGCGATCATTCCCGGCGCCGTGACCGCTCACGACACCGATGGCTCCGGTTCGCAGCCGACCCCAGCACCCTAACCCTCCCGCGCCGCACTGCCACCTAGAGTGGAGCGATGTCCGACCGCGCCGATCCGACCCGGCGTCCCACCATCGCCGACGTGGCCGCTCGCGCCGGGACGTCCACCGCGGTCGTCAGCTACGTCATCAACGGCGGACCGCGTCCGGTATCGGACGCGACCCGAGCACGGGTCGAAACCGCCGTGGCCGCGCTCGGCTACCGGCGCAACGCGCTCGCCGGCGCACTGCGCCCAGGTCGCACCGATGTCGTCGGACTGGTGGTGCCCGACTCGTCCAACGCGTTCTTCAGCGAACTCGCGCGGCAGATCGAGGGCGAGGCGCGCCGCCGCGGCCTGCTTACCCTGCTCGGCAACACCGGATACCAGCAGGCGGCCGAACGCGAGTACGTCGCGACGTTCTCGGATCTGCGGCCGCGCGGCATCCTGCTCGCCACTCTCTCAGAACTGCCGGCCGAACAGGTCGACTGCCCGCTCGTCTACCTCCACTCGGCACCCGTCGGTGCAGGGGCGGCGGTCACCGTCGACGACGAGCGGGCGGCAGCGGATGCCGTCACGCACCTGCTCGATGACGGGCGCGCGGGCGGATGGAGCAGCGTGCACTGCGTCACGGGGCCCGACGACTTCGGGCCGGCAGGGCTGCGCGAACGCGGCTGGCGCCGGGTGATGCTCGAGCACGGCATCGACCCGGAGCCGCTGCGCCATCGAGCGGGGTTCGACCGCATCGAGGCGGTGCCGGCGATGGCGGCGCTGCTGCGCGCGCCCTCACGCCCGCGCGCCGTGTTCGCGACCACGGACGAGCAGGCGCTCGCCGTGCTCGACGCGGCGCAGACACTGGGGCTGCGCGTGCCCGAAGACGTCGCCGTGGTGGGGTTCGACGGCATCCGCGCCTCTCTGCACGGCATCCGCCGACTGACCACCGTCGCCGTGCCGCTGCACACCCTGGCGACCGCAGCACTCGACTCGCTCGACGACGCCGCCCCCGTCACCCGGACGGTGCACGCGACGCTCGTCGTCGGCGACACCTGCGGACCGCACCCGGGGTGAGCGCCGCTGGGCGGCGTCAGCGTGCGTGCAGCACGGTGCCGGCGTGCACCGTCAGCACGCAGGACCCCTCCCCGCGGCGCACCAGCGCCTCATGCACCCGGCCGTCCTCGACGTCGACGTCGAACAGGGCGAGATCGGCGGGTCCTCCCTCGATCAGCACGCCGTGGCCCGCGGCATCCAGCCCCATCGCCGAGGCGCCGCCGAAGGTGGCCGCGCGCACCAATCGCTCGCACAGATCGTCGTCGCGGTAGCCCTGGCTGCGCGCGATGCGCTCGAGTTCGCGCACGTCGGCCAGCAGGTCGAGCGAGGGCGCAGAGGCGAGCGAGTCGGTGCCCACCGAGATCTCGTGCCCCTCGCGCAGATAGGCGGCGACGGGCGCTTCGTCGAGGCCGATGATCGCATTCGAGCGCGGGCACAGCGCGACCTGGGTGCCGCGGCGGCGCAGCAGGTCGCGTTCGTCGCGATCGAGGTAGATCGCGTGGGCGACGTGCGTGTGCGCGCCGAGCAGCCCGAGATCGTCGGCGTAGTGCCCGGTCGAGCGACCGATGCCGCCACGGCGCACCAACTCGAACTCGTCGCGCAGATCGCCGAACACCTCGAGCACCCTCGCATCGCCGCAGCGGTAGAGGTGCGCCTCCACCGCCGACTCCCCCAGGTGCGAGTGCAGCCGCATCCCCTGTGCGGCGGCGACCGCCGCCAGGTCGCTGACGACCGTTCCATCGAGGCTGTACAGCGCATGAGGCGAGATGCCGACTCCGACGCGCGCCGGTTCGGCCAGCCACGCGAGGTAGGCGTCGCGCCCGCCGCCGTGCCAGCGCGACTCGAACTGGCCGATCGCCTCCAGATACTCGATGCCCCCTGCACCGCAGTGCGCGAGCGCGCCGCGGGCCGGGTCGTCGGTGACGATCTCCGTGAACAGGGTCGTGCCAGCGGCGATCGCCTGCCTCGCCCCGGCGACCGCCGCCGGATGCCAGGCCGCGTCGTCCTGCAGCTCGTACACCAGCTCGAACGCATCAGCCCAATGCTCGAAGCCGGTGTAGCGGCCGCGGCCGACCGCGTCGAACCCGGTGTACTGCAGGTGCGTATGCGCGTTGACCAGCCCGGGCGTGAGCACCCCGTGCCGCCGTTCCACGGCGCCCGTGCCGGCCAGCTCCGGCGGCAGGTCGCGCAGTGCGCCCACCCAGGCGACGCGATCCGCCATGACGACCACGGCCCCGTCGCGGATCGGCTGGCCGGCCACCGGCACAACCCACCGGGCCGCGTAGACCCTACTTGTCACTCGGCCCGCCGAATCCCATCGCGAGCGCCTTCTGCGCGCCGACGAACACGATGAGCGTAGGGATCAGCGCCACGAGTGCCGCCGCCGCCTGACCCTGGAGGTTGACGTTGTCCTTGGTCGACAGCGACGTCGCAGCCAGCGTGACCGTCCACACCGACTGGTCGGCCTGCAGTAGCGTCGCCGCCACCAGTAGGTCGCCGAACGTCCACACGAACACGAGCGCGACGACCGCCGCGACGGCCGGCAGGGCGAGCGGCACGGCCACCGACCGGAACACGCGCAGGATGCCGGCTCCGTCGAGCGTGGCGGCCTCGAGCAGCTCGGCGGTGAGCACCTGCCCGTAGAAGGTGTGCACGAGATACAGCGCGAACGGCAGGCTGGAGACGCCGTTGACGATGCCGGCGACGACGAGATCGCCCGTCCACCCCGCGTTGGCCAGGATGACGAACACCGGGATGAGCCACGCGATCATCGGGATCGCGTAGCCGGCCACGAGCAGCCAGCGCAGTCCGCCCACGACGCGTCCGGCGAAGATGCGGAACCAATACGCCGATGTCAGCGCGGTCACCACGCAGACGATGCACGCGACCAGGCACACGACGAGCGTGTGGATCAGCGCGGCGCCGAGATCGGCCTGCTGCCACGCGTCGACGAGGTTGTCGAACGTGAACGCGCGCGGGATGCCGCCCGGGTCGGCGACGTAGTCGTCGCGGGTGCGCAGCGCGGTGCCGAGCAGGAACAGGAACGGGACGACGAACGGGATCGCGATCACCGCCGCGATCGCGGTGCGCACGCGGCGCTGGGTGCGGATCGTCATGCGGCGCCCCCTCCCCGGCGAGGCCGCACGGCGCGCACGGCGCGCCTGACCAGCAGCCCGACCAGTGGCACGAGCACGACGAGGATCATCAGCACGACCGATTCCGCCGCGGCGGCGCCGAAGAAGCCGAACCGCATGAACTTCTGATAGATGTCGAAGTCGAGCGTCGTGCTGGCCAGGCCGGGCCCGCCGCCGGTGAGCACGTAGATCCACGAGAACATGAACAGGAAGATCGAGATCACCTGGAACATGGCCCACAGCACGATCGTGGGTCGGATGCTGGGGACGGCGATGTCCCAGAACTCCCGCCAGAATCCGGCGCCGTCGAGCCGTGCAGCCTCGAAGATCTCCTGCGGCACGGCGCCGAGCGCGCCGGCGAAGATCAAGACCCCGGTGCCGAATCCGGCCCACAGCACGAGCATGATGATCACCGGCTTGACCAGCGCCGCATCAGTCAGCCACGGCAGCGCGAGTGCGCCGAGCCCGAGACGCTTCAAGAACTCGTCGACGGGGCCTTCGGTGGATAGCAGCGAGCGGAACACGAGTCCGACGATGGCGGGTGACATCACGGCGGGGAAGAAGTAGATCGAGCGCCACGCGCCGGCCCGCCACACGTGCTCGCGCAGCAGATAGGCGACGACGAGGGGTGCGATCACCCACAGCGGCAGCCCGAGCAGGTAGAAGACCTGGTTCCACACCACTTGCCAGAACTCGGGATCGGCGAACAGTTCGCCGTAGTTCTGCGGTCCGATGAACGTCGACTGCGCTCCCGGCTGCCAGTCGTAGAACGAGCGCCACAGCAGGTACAACAGGGGCAGGAAGAAGACGGCGAGTTCGAGCAGGATCGTGGGCCCGAGCAGCAGCGCCGTCGCGACGAGGGCGCCGGGCGGCCGGCGGGTGCGCGCCGCGTGCGCGGACCCGCCGACGGGGATGAGGCTGGTGGTCATCTGCTCTTCGTGTAGGCGGCCTGCGCCTGATCGGTGAACTGGGCGGCCGTCATCGTGCCGCCGATCAACGACGACGCGTTGCGCTCGTAGACCGCCAGCACGGTCAGCGGGAACGCTGCGAACCCGGTGTGGTTGCGCGGGTTCTCCAGCAGCGGCAAGTAGGCCTTCTGCATGTCGGTCGTGCCGGTCACCGTGACGCCCTCGAGGTTCGGCGGTACGCCGACGCCCTCCCACAGGATGTTCTGCGCGTCAGGGCCGGCGAGGAAGTTGACGAATGCGGCGGCCGCGGCCGGGCTCTTCGTCCACTTGGTCACGCCCCAGCCGGCTTCGGCACCGGCATCGATGATCGAGGTGTACTTCGAGCCTGGCACCTGCGGCAGGGCCATGATCGTCGCCGACGGCACGGTCTTCGTCGCGGTCGCCGCGGTGGACAGCGAGCCTGTCGAGAACATCGCCGCCTTGCCGCCGTAGAACTGGTTGAAGGCGTCGTCGTACATGTTCAACCCGAGGTTGGCGCTGCCGCCGAAGCATCCTGCCTTGTTCAACTGCATGATGTCGTCGGTCGCGGTGGTGAAGATCTTGTCGTCGACCGGGATCCTGCCGGCGACCCAGTTCTTCAGGGTCGCCGCATCCATGAGCTGACTGGAGATCATGTACATGAACGTCTCGAACAGATAGCCATCCTTCCAGCCGGCGGCCATCGGCTGGATGCCCTTCGCGGCCAGCGTCTTGCACGTGTCGATCAGGTTCGACCAGGTCGACAGTCCGGTGCTCGGGTCGATGCCCGCCTGCCGGAAGAGGTCCTGGTTGACGAGCATGGCGTAGCCGTACGTACCCGTCGGCAGGATGTAGAGGTTGCCGTCCTTCGAGTAGTTGTCGGGGACGAACTTGAGGCTCTGCTTCACCTCGGGCAGCATGGCGTCCTGCAGCGGGTACAGGCCGTTCTTGTAGCTGTAAGCCTGCGCGCCGCCGTACATCGTCACGACGTCCGGTCCCTTGCGAGCCACGGTGGCGTTGCGGAACTGGTCGAAGTAGGTGTCGTACGGCATCGTCTTCAGGTCGACGGTGACCTGCGGGTACTTCTTCTGGAACGCCGACACGACGGCGGCGTACGCCTTGTCGCCGCCGTCGTAGTTGCCCGGCAGGAACGACCACACGGTCAGGGTGGTCTTGGCGCTCGGCACCTTCGCCGGGTCCAGCGCCGTCGCGCTCCCGGTGCCGCCCCCGTCGGAGCAGCCCGTCAGCACCAGGGCGATCGCGGTCGCCGTCGCCGCCGCCAGGGCGATCGTGCGGCGTGTTCTGGTCATGATCACGGTGTGCATCCTTTCCTCTGTCGAACAGATCCTTGTCGCGTCCGCGCGGTGGATCACCAGGCGCGCAGCGCCGCGGCGAGCGCGTCGGTGAGCGGTTCCACTCCGGCGCCCTCGTGTGCCAGCCGAGCGCGCGCCACCTGGTCGTCGAAGGCGTCCGGGATCTCGTGGACGCCCACGCCCCAGTGCCTCGCGGTGGTCGCGATCAGTTCTGCGGCCAGCGCCTGCAGCGAGAGCGAGAGGTCCATCACTTCGATCGGGTTGCCCTCCGCCTCGGTGCTGCAGTTGACGCAGTCCCCCTCGGCGAGCACGAGCACCGTGCGCCCGCCGGGGTGCGTGTACTCCGTGACGCCAGCGCGCACCTCGCGAGCGGTGCCGAGTGCGTCGAGTTGCGCCATCGGCAGCTCATACGCGCCGCCGCCGGCCGTGCACAGGATGACGCCGTCGGGCATGGCGGCGACGTGGTCGGCGGTGACGACACCGGCAATGCCGGTGGCGGCGAAGACGACTTCGGCGTAGGGCGCCGCGTCGGCGAGGCTCATCACCCGGTGACCGTCGTGGAACGCCTGCAGCGCCTTGACCGGATCGAGCTCTGTGACCACCACCCGGGCGCCGAGGGCTGCTGCGTGGCGTGCCACGCCTGCGCCGACCCAGCCGTAGCCGACGACGACGACCGTGCGCCCCGCCAGCTGCAGATTGGTGATGTCGAGCATCGCCATCACGCACGACTGGCCGGTGCCGTAGACGTTGTCGAAGAGGTGCTTCGTGCGGGCGTCGTTGACGGCGAGCACCGGGATGCGCAGTGCGCCTTCGGCGTGCATGGCGCGCAGCGGACGCACCCCGCTCGTCGTCTCCTCCGCGGCGCCCCACAGACCATCGATCAGCTCGGGGAACTCTCGGTGCGCCAGCCGGATGAGCGATGCGCCGTCGTCGATCAGGATGTCGTGCCCGACGGCAAGGTAGCTGCGCGCGAGTTCGAGGTCCCGTGCGTCGTCGGCGCCTTCCTCGGCGAACACCTGCACACCCGCGGCGACGAGCGCGTCGGCCGTCTCCTGGTGGGTGGAGCGTCCGCCGCAGTGCACGGTCACCGTCGCGCCGGCGTCGCGCAGCGCGAGCGCGAGGTTCGCGGTCTTCGGCTCCAGCACGAGCGCGACACCGATGCGCACGTCGCGCAGCGTGCCCGCCTCGGCCAACCGCTGCGCGATCCCGCGTAGCACGGGCATGCCCCGGCGCGCCCAGTCGATGCGGTGGGCTCCGGCAGTTGCGCGCTCCTCGAACGTGGTCATGAGTGCGCCTCCTCGGCGGTCGCGGAGAACGAGGCCGCTGCGTCGTCGTCCTGTTCGGGGCGGGGCGGGTCGAGCACGATGCCGAGCGAGGCGAGCCGGGCCGCGGCGATCGCGTCGTCGAGTTCGCGCGGGATGACGTGCACGCCCGGTGCGAGCCCCGCGGCGACGAGGTGGTGGGCGCCTACGCCCTGCACGGCGAAGGTGAGATCCATGATCTCGACCGGATGACCGCTGCCGCCGGCGATGTTCACGAGCGCTCCTCCGGTCAGCACGTGAAGGTCGCGCCCGTCGACTCGGTAGGTGTCGACGCCGGCGCGCGGCGCAGTCGTCGACGTGGATGCCGCGGCGATCACTTCGACGTCGACCTCGAGGTCGTGGTGGCCGGCGTTGCCCAGCACGACGTCGTCGCGCAGGAAGGGCAGTTCGCGGGCGCCGACGGCCCGCATGCCGCCCGTCGCGGTGAGAACGAATGACGCCGTGGGCAGCACGTCATGCGCCGCACCGACGAGATGGCCGTCCATCTGCGCCTCGAGGGCACGCACCGGATCGACCTCGACGACTGCGGTGCGCGCACCCATCGCCTTCGCATACTGCGCGATGCCGCGGCCCACGTGGCCGTAGCCGACGACGGCGACTCCCGCACCGGCGAGCTGGCGGTTGGTCAGCCGGAGCATCGCCTGCACCGTGGTCTGGCCGGTGCCGAACTTGTTGTCGAAGAGGTGCTTGCAGCGCGCGTCGTTCGCGGTGAGCGCAGGGAAG
>CAYLMS010000018.1:0-13494 GCA_964384455.1 uncultured Microbacterium sp.
GCAGGGCGCGGTCGGCGCCGTGGCCGCCGAGCAACTCAAGCCCCACGGGCAGCGCCCCGGCGAACCCGGCGGGCACCGACACCGCCGGCATGCCTGAGGTCGAGGCGAGCATCGCGTTGTCACCCTGCCAGTACTCCTCGCCGAGCCTCCGCGCCGGCGAGCGGAAGGTGGGATACACCAGCGCGTCGAGCCGGTGATCGGCCAGCATCCGCTGCAGCGCGTCGCGCACGCGCAACCGCTGCGCGCGCATCACGGCGAACAGGGGTTCGTCGAACGGCACCGACAGCGCCCGCGCCATATGCGCGCGGGCCTTCGGCTCCACCCGCTCGTCGGCGACGACGGCGTCGATGCCGGCGACCGGCGGTCGCGGGTCGGCACCCGCCAGCCAGCCGTCGAACGTTGCGCGGAACTCGAAGCCGACGGTGTCAGCAGCCCGCTCGCCGACCTCGGCGGCCGAAAGCTCGACCAGGTGCGCGCCCGCCCGGGCGAGGCGGTCCAGTGCGGCATCGACGACGGCCGAGGTCTCGGCCTCGGCGCCGACCGCGCCGAAGCGGTCGCGCAGCACGCCCAGGCGCAGCGCGCTCGGCGGCGGCACGGCGAGCGGGCCGGCATCCGTCGCCGTCAGCGCGTCGAGCAGCACCGCCGCATCGGCGACGGTGCGGCAGATCGGGCCTGCCGTGTCCATCAGTGCCGAGATCGGCACGATGCCGCGGCCCTCGACCGTGCCCGCGGTGGGACGCAGGCCCACCAGGCTCGCATGCGCGGCGGGGAAGCGCACCGAGCCGCCGGTGTCGGTGCCGATGCCTGCCACCGCGAAGCCGACCGCCACGGCCACGGCGGTGCCGCCGCTGGAGCCGCCCGGGTTGCGGTGCCGGTCGAACGGGTTCAGCGTCGCCCCGCCCGCCGAGCTCTCGGTGCTGATGCCGAACGACAGCTCGTGCAGGTTGGCCTTGCCCACCACCACGGCGCCGGCGGCCGTGAGCCGGTCGACCAGCGGCGCATCGCGCGCAGGGCGCCAGCCCGACAGCGTCACCGAGCCCGCGGTCGTGTCGGCGAACGCCGTGGCGATATTGTCCTTGAGCACGATCGGCACGCCGTGCAGCGGCCCGCGCACGCGCCCGGCCGCCCGCTCGGCGTCGCGCTCGCGTGCGATCTCCCGTGCAGACTCGCACACCGTGATCAGCGCGCGCAGCGCAGGACCGGCGGCGTTCCAGGCCGCGATCCGATGCAGTGTGGCCTCGACGAGTGTCGCGCTGGTGAGCTCCCCCGACGCGAACCCGCGCGCGCAGGCGGCAATCGTCAGTTCGGCGACTTCGCGCTCATCGGATGCGGCATCCACGCGTTCATGATCGCACCGGCGCGGCCGACGACGCGCGCCGTGACAATAGCACGTTGCCCACCCCGCCCGCGAACACCACCACGGCGGCCGCCATGGGGGCGAACAGCGCCACGGGCGTGCCGTCGCCCTGTGCGAGCACTCCGGTGATCGCCGACGCACTGGCCTGCCCGACGATGATCGCCGAGCCGAGCATCGTCATCACGGTCGAGGAGCGGCCTGACGGGCTGCGCTGCGCGGCGAGGTGGTAGAGCGTCACCAGGGTGGGGCCGACACCGATGCCCATGACGAGCAGCAGGATCGCGATCGTCATCACATCGTGCGCCAACGGCAGCGCCACGGCGCCGGCCAGCAGCACGCCGCCGAACACCAGCCAGCGCGCCTTCAGCGCGAAGCGCGCCGGGAACGCCGCCACGGCGAGCGCGAGCGCCGCCGAGCCCAGTCCCATGGCGCCGTAGACGAGCCCCGCCTGCTCGGGCACCCCCCGGTCGGTCATGAACGAGGTCAGCGCGGTGAGCGTCGCCCCGAAGAACAGGCCCATTCCCAGCGTGCCCACCATCGTCACCAGCAGTGCGGCGCGCATCAGTTCGCGTGCGGGGGCAGCGGGCGCCGCGGCGTGCCCGACCGCACGCCCCGTCGTGCCCGCCGAACGGTGCAGCGCGAAGGCGGTGACGAACACGAGCGCGAGCACGGCGGCGCCAGCGACTGGAGCCGCCGGGCCGACCGTGGTCGCCAGCACCCCGACCAGCACCGGTCCGAATACGAACACGATCTCGTCGGCGGCCGACTCGTAGGCCATCGTCGCGCCGAGCAGCTTCACCCGGCGCTGCAACCCGAATCCGCGGGTGATGATCCCCACCAGCCGACTGCGCGACATCGGCGACACCTGCGGCGCCGTCGCGCCGATGAGGAACGCCACCGCGAGCACCGCGGCATCCGGAACCGTGGCGTAGACGACCCACGCCATCGCGCCGAGCGCGATGCTGTTCACCGCTCCCGTGGCGAGCAGCACGGGCCGCTGCCCCCAGCGATCGGCGGCGGCACCGACGAACGGCCCGAAAACCGCCGTGCCGAGCCCCGTGACGGCAGAGGTCACCCCGCCGAGCGACAGCGATCCGCGCACCGAGACCACCAGGGTGAGCACCCCGACGACCATCATGGCGAACGGGAGCCGGGCGACCAGCGCGATCGGGAAATAGGCCAGGCCCGCCTGCCGCACGAGCGTCGGTTCGGTGGAATCGGTCATTGTGCCCTTCGCGCTGCCGTTCACGCCGCCAAGGCGGCGCCGTGCCGCCTTGGCGTCGGGCGCCAGGTAGATGCACATCCCAGATGTCTGCATCCAGCGTAGCGAGGTGCGGCTGAACACTCACCGGATGCCTGGCCGCTGGAGGGCTTAGCCTACGCTCAGCGGTCTTGTCGCAGGAGAGGTGACGCCAATGCACGACCTGAGGATCACCGGCGGACGAGTCGTCTCGGTCGCCACCGGAGAGACATGGCATGCCGACGTACTGGTCGACGGCGACACGATCACGGCCCTGGTCGCACCGGATGCGACTGCGCCGTCGCGCGACACCATCCGCGCCGACGACCGGCTGGTCGTGCCCGGGTTCATCGATGCGCACATGCACATCGAGAGTTCGTTCCTCGTGCCCGCGACCTTCGCGCAGGCGACGCTGCCGCGCGGCACCACCACCGTGCTCACCGACCCGCACGAGATCGTCAACGTGGCGGGCGCGGAGGCGATGGCGTGGATGATCGACCAGGGCGCGGCCACGCAGCAGACGATGCTCTGGGCGGTCCCCTCGTGCGTGCCGTCGCTGGACGCACTCGAGACGGCGGGCGCGGCACTGGATGCCGGTGCGATCGACGCGCTGCTCGGGCTCGAGGGCGTGATCGCGCTAGGCGAGGTGATGGACTATCGTGCCGTCGTCGCCGGCGCGCCCCGCATGGCCGGCATCCTCGCCGTCGCGCGCCGCCGAGGCGTGATCATCGACGGACACTGCCCCGAGCTGCAGGATGCCGACCTGCAGCGCTATCTGCGTGCCGGAGTCGACTCCGACCACTGCAAGAACGGCCCGAATGCGGCGGCGCAGAAGCTGCGGCTGGGCATGACGCTCATGCTGCAGGCCAAATCGTTCACCCCCGAGCTGATGGCCGTGCTGCACGCGGCTCCGCGGCTGCCCGACGTGTGCATCGTCACCGACGATCTCACCGCCGACGTGATCCGCGAGCACGGGCACCTCGACCATGTGGCCCGCATCGCGCGCAGCGCGGGGATGCCCGCATTCGACGTGCTGCGCGCCCTGACGATCAACCCCGCCCGTCGCCTCCGGCTGCACGATCGCGGGGTGGTCGCCCCCGGCCGGCGCGCCGACCTGGTGATCGTGGGCGACCTGGACTCGTTCCGCGTGGTCGATGTCGTGGCCGGAGGCCGGCGGGTGCACGGCCAGCCCCGGCCGGTGCGACGGTTCACCGACAGCATCCGGATCGCGCCCGGCCCGGTCGAGCTCGACTGGCGGGTCGAGCTCCCCGACGGCGAGCACGCGTTCCGGGCGATCCGGGTCAACCCCGTCGACACCTCGACCCAGGCCGACGTCGTGCGACTGCGGGTGACCGGGGGCGTCGTCGAGTGGGAGGGCCTCTGCGCACGCATCAGCGTGATCGAACGGCACACCGCATCCGGCCGCGTGTCGCACGCGCCCGTCGTGGGAATGGAGCTGGGCGCCGGCGCCGTCTGCACGACCTACGCGCACGACAGCCACAACGCCACCGTGATCGGCACCACACTGCGCGATGCCGAGGCCGCCCTCGACCGGGTGCGGGCGCTGGGCGGCGGCATCGCCGTGCGTGCGGCCACCGGCGACGCCGAGCTGAGTCTGCCCATCGGCGGGGTGATGACCGACGCGCCGCTCGACCAGGTGGCCGACGGCGCCGCACGCATCGCCGCGGCGCTGCACGCCTGGGGGTGGCGCCATGCCCTGCCGTTCATGAGCATCTCGACGCTCACCCTGCCCGCCTCGCCGGCGCTGAAGATCTCAGATCGGGGGCTCATCGATGTGCTCGCCCGCCGGCTGGTCGGGCCCGTCGCCGATCCGCAGGATCCCATCACGATTCCGTAACAGGGATTGACCAGCGCGGCCGACAGGGGTTGTCTTGCTTTCACGAAACCCGGGTAACGCGCTAATCGTGAAACGCGCGTAACGCCCGCATCACGAAGGAGTGGGGATGGCGAGCCGGATCGACGTCGCGCGACGCGCAGGGGTCAGTCCCGCCGTGGTGTCCTACGTCACCAACGGTTCCCACCCGGTGAGCGCCGAGACGCGTGCGCGGGTGGAGACTGCGATCGACGAGTTGGGCTACCGTCCCAACGCGCTCGCGCGGAGCCTTGCCACCTCGCGCTCGCACACCTTCGGTCTGCTGCTGCCCGATTCGTCGAACCCGCACTTCGCGGAGCTCTCATCCGCGATCGAGGATGCCGCGTTCGACGCCGGGTTCACCGTGCTGCTGGGCAACGGCGCCCAGGAGCCGGCGCGCGAGTTGAGCTACGTGCGCAGCTTCCTCGACCGCCAGGTCGACGGCGTGATCCTGTGCCCCGCGAGCGACTCCTCGCACGGCTTCGACGAGCTCATCGACGCACGGATGCCGGTCGTGGTCACCGACCGCCTCAGCCACGACGCGGCGCTGCCGACGGTGGTCGTCGACAACGCCGGCGGAGCACGCCTGGCCACGCAGCACTTGATCGGGCATGATCGCCAGGTCATCGCGTGCATCTCGGGGAGCAGCGACACCTCGTCGGCGCAGTCCCGTGCGCAGGGCTGGCAGAGCGCGCTGACCGAGGCGGACGCGAGGGTGGACGAGTCGCTGCTCGCCTTCGTCGATTTCACGGTGGACGCCGGCTGGTCGGCGGCACGCGAACTGCTGCAGCGACGCCCCGACGTCGACGCCCTGTTCGTCGCCTCCGATCTGCAGGCCGTCGGCGCGATGCGTGCCATCGCCGACTCGGGCCGCCAGGTCGGCGAAGACGTCGCGGTGGTCGGCTTCGACGGCATCCGGCTCGGCGAGTACATCAGCCCGCGGCTGACCACGATGGCGCAGCCGTTCGACCTGATCGCCCGCACGCTCGTCTCGCGGCTGCTGGAGCTGATCGGCGCAGCGCACCACTCGCCGGGCGGCGTCACCGTACTGCCCACCGAACTCACGATCCGCGAGTCGTGCGGCTGCTCGCGAACCCGCCCCGCACAGCAGAGCACTCAGCCGTAGCCACCCAACCCCACAACCCAAGGAGTGACATGAACGCACGTCGAATCGGCCTCGTGGCCGCAGGAGCGATCCTCGCGGTCGCGCTCAGTGCCTGCAGCGGCGGAGGTGCCGCCACCCCGAGCGGATCGGCCGGAGGCAAGCTCTCGGTCGCGCTCGCCGTCAACGGAGCCCTCGGCGACCAGGGCTTCTTCGACGACGCGCAGAGCGGCATGGTCAAGATCAAGGATGCCGGGCACAAGACCACCACCCTGCAGGCCGACGCCAACAACCCGGCGCAGTGGAAGGCCAACCTCGAGTCGCTGTCGACTGGCAGCTGGGGCATCGTGATCGCCGGCACGTCGCA
Source organism: uncultured Microbacterium sp. (assembly GCA_964384455.1). Lineage (GTDB taxonomy): Bacteria > Actinomycetota > Actinomycetes > Actinomycetales > Microbacteriaceae > Microbacterium. The sequence goes on from CAYLMS010000018.1 coordinate 5,940, forward strand.
GATGACCGACATCATGACCGCGGCGGCGAAGAAGTTCCCGAGCCAGCACTACATCCTGTTCGACGCGGTGGTGAATGCGCCGAACGTGGCATCCATCGTCTACAAGCAGAACGAGGGCTCGTTCCTGGCCGGCGTGCTCGCCGGGCTCGCCACGACCGACACGAAGACGTTCCCGCTGTCGAAGGGCGCCAAGACCGTCGGCCTGGTCGGCGGAATGGACATCCCGGTGATCAACGACTTCGTCGCCGGCTTCAAGGAGGGCGTGAAGGCCGTCGATCCCAGCATCAAGGTGATCGTCAGCTACGTCGGCTCCTTCACCGACTCGGCGAAGGGCTATGACCAGGCCAAGGGCATGTTCGGCGACGGCGCGGATGTCGTGTTCCAGGTGGCCGGCGGTTCCGGCATCGGCGTGCTGCAGGCCGCGAAGGACGCCAACAAGTACGCCATCGGCGTCGACAGCAACCAGAACGCGCTGCAGACCGGCCATGTGCTGGCATCCATGCTGAAGCACGTCGGCAACTCGCTGGTACTCGCGGTGCAGGATGCCGAGAACGGCAAGCTCAAGTACGGCGCCACCACGGCCTACGGCCTGGCCAACGACGGCGTCGGGCTCGACTTCGCCAACAACGGCGGCATCGTGCCGCAGTCGATCATCGACAAGATCGACGGCTACAAGCAGCAGGTCATCGACGGCAAGATCACCGTCCCGACCGCAGCCAACGCGGGCTGACCCGCACGCGGTGGGGGCGCGAGCCCCCACCGCACCCTCCACTTCGAGTCACGAAGGACACGCGTCATGGACCGACCCATCCTCGAACTCCAGCACATCACGAAGACCTTTGGGCCGAAGGTTGCGAACGAAGACATCTCGCTGACGATCCATCCCGGCCGGGTGCACGCGATCGTCGGCGAGAACGGGGCAGGCAAGACGACCCTGATGAACATGATCTCGGGCAACCTGCAGCCCGACTCGGGTTCGATCGTGTTCGACGGCGACACGGTCACGATCCACGACCCCAACAAGGCCGACTCGCTCGGGATCGGCATGGTGCACCAGCATTTCAAACTGGTGCCCTCGCTGACGGTGGCGGCCAACATCTTCCTCGGCAAGGAGAGCTCCAACCGGTTCGGCAAGCTCGACCAGAAGGCGATGGAGCAGCGGGTCGAGCAGCTGTCCCAGACCTTCGGGCTCGCGATCAATCCGCGCGACCGGGTGCAGGATCTGTCCGTCGGCGAACGCCAGCGCGTCGAGATCATCAAGGCACTGTCGCACGACACGCGCCTGCTCATCCTCGACGAGCCGACGGCCGTGCTCACTCCCGCCGAGACCGACGAGATGTTCGTCGTGGTCCGTCGGCTCGCCGCCCAGGGCTGCGCGGTCATGTTCATCTCGCACAAGCTCGGCGAGGTGCTCTCCATCGCCGACGACGTCACGGTCATCCGCGATGGCCAGGTCGTCGATACCCGCCCCGCACAGGGTCTCGCCCAGGCGGACATCGCCTCGATGATGGTCGGCCGCGAGGTGCTGCTGCGCATCAAGCACACGCCCGCCACGCCCGGCGACGAGGTGCTGCGCGTCGACGGCGTCTACGCCGTCGACCAGCGCGGAGTGATCGCCGTCGAAGACCTGTCGCTCACCGTGCACAGCGGGGAGATCGTCGGCATCGCCGGCGTGGAGGGCAACGGCCAGTCCGAGCTGGCCGCCGCCATCGCCGGCATGTACAGCCCGCCGCGCGGCAGCATCGCGCTGGCCGGGCAGGATGTCACCTCCGCGAGCGTCGCGCACCGGCGCCGCAGCGGCCTGGCCTACATCCCGGAGGATCGCCACGACGAGGGCGCCGCGCCGTCGCTGAGCGTGTCGGAGAACATCGCCGCCACCCATCTGCGCGCCCCGATCACCCGGTTCGGCTGGCTCTCGCTGCCGGCCATGCGGCACTATGCGCGCACCCTGATCGCCAAGTTCGACGTGCGCGGGGCTTCTCCCGACACGACCATCTCGACGTTGTCGGGCGGCAACATGCAGAAGGTGATCATCGCGCGCGAATTCGCCGCCGATCCCACTCTGCTGATGGTGTCGCAGCCCACCCGCGGCGTCGACGTGGGCGCGATGGAGTTCGTGCACAACTCCATCGTCAAGGCCCGCGACGACGGCGCGGGGGTGCTGCTGTTCTCGGCCGACCTGAACGAGGTGATGAGCCTCTCCGACCGGCTGCTGGTCATGTTCCGCGGTCGCATCATCGCCGAGTTCACCCAAGACGACATGAGCGAGGTGGCCGTCGGCCTGGCGATGGCAGGCATCGAGCCGACGCCCGAGGCTCTGGCCGCGGCGCAGGCCGAGCGCGCCAAGCTCGCCGAGGACCTCGAGGCGACCGGCACGTCGTTGGTGGACTCGTCCGCCGACGTTGCGACCGTCGACGAGCTCGAGACCACCTCGGTGGTCACGCCGCTGTCCGACTCCATCGTCGCCGTGACCGTGCGTGACGAGCAGCGCGGCAACGTGTTCGCGGACTTCGCCACCAGGGCACTCAGCAGCGCGGTGCAGCCGGTGGTGGCCGTGCTCGTCGCGCTGGCGCTCGGTGCCGTCATCATCCTCGCGATCGGCCAGAACCCGATCACCGCCTACGCGCAGCTGTTCACCTCGGGCTGGAGCACGCCCTATGGGATCGCGAACGTGATCGCGATGTTCATCCCGCTGGCGATCATGTCGGCGGGCACGATCATCTCGTTCCGCGCCGGGTTCTTCAACATCGGCGGCGAGGGCCAGTTGTACTTCGGTGCGTTCTTCGGCGCCTATGCCGGCTTCACGTTCCACTCGCTGCCGCCCGTGGTGCTGATCGTCTGCATCCTACTGTTCGGCGCGATCGCCGGCGCCCTGTGGGGTCTCATCCCGGGCGCCCTGTTCGCGTTCTGGCGGGTGGACATCATCGTGGTGACCCTGCTGCTTTCGCAGGTGGCGGTGCTGATCACGAACTTCTTCGTCACCGGCCCGTTCCAGGACAAGACCGCGGGCATGGCCGCATCGGTGAAGATCAGCGACGACGCGATGCTGACGATGTTCAACCCCGCATACGGGATCGGGCCCGACCTGCTGATCGCGCTGGCGGTCGCGATCGTCATGGGCCTGATCCTCAACCGCACGCCATGGGGCCTGAAGGTCAAGCAGCTCGGCGAGATGAACCGGTTCGCGCAATACACCGGGGTGTCCACCCGCGCGATGTCGATCCAGGTGATGATGGTCTCCGGCGCTGTGGCCGGCTTCGCCGGGGCACTGTACGTGATCGGCCCGAACGGCGGCCGCTTCCTGCAGGCATTCTCGCCGGGCTTCGGCTTCCTCGCCATCACCGTCGCCCTGCTGGCCAGGCTCAACCCCTGGGCCTCGCTGGTGGCGGCCCTGTTCTACTCGACCATGATGGCCGGCGGCACCGGCCTGCAGTCCGCCGGGGTGCCCTTCCCGTTGGTCAACGTGCTGCAGGGCCTCATCATCATCGCCATCACCGCCACGTTCGTGATCAACCGGTCGTCGAAGCGCAAGCGCGCCCGCACCGCCGAACCGGTCGACTTCAGCAAGGGAGAATCGAAGTGAACGCGGTCCTCGCCCAGATCTTCACGGTCGCGACGCTCGCCGTCATCCTGACCAAGACCACCCCCCTGCTGCTGGCGGCCGTCGGCGGCGCCTTCACCCAGATGGGCAACATCCTGAACATCGGGCTCGAGGGGATGATGCTCGTCGGCGCCTTCGCCGCGATCGCGATCGGCGCGATCACCAACCCGTTCGTCGGCATCCTGGCCGCCATGGGCGCGGCGGTGCTGCTGGCGCTCGTGTTCGCGCTGGCCACCCTGGTGTTCAAGGCTGACTTCATCGTGGTCGGCATCGGCGTGAACCTGCTCGCGGTCGGCGCCACGGTGCTCATGCTCACCGTGTTCTACGGCAACGCCGGTGTGACCCCGGGCAATGTGAAGGCGATCCTGCCCAAGATCGATCTCGGCCCGATCGGCAACATTCCGATCATCGGGCCCGCGATCAACGATCAGACCATCCTGGTGTGGCTGGCGTTCCTGCTCGTGCCCGTCTACGCCTACGTGCTCTACCGCACGCCGTACGGCGTGCACCTGCGTGCCGTGGGCGAGGACGAGGCAGCCGCGACCGCGGCCGGCATCGACGTGCGCCGGGTGAAGTTCATCTCCATCCTGGTGTCCGGCCTGTTCTGCGGGATGGCGGGTGCCCAACTGTCGATGGCGACGGTGGGGTCGTTCACGGCCGGGATGACGGCATCCCGCGGTTTCATCGCCGTGGCCGCGCTGACGTTCGGTCTCGGTCGCCCCTACTACACGATGGTGGCGTGCCTGATCTTCGGCGCCGCCGATGCGGTGGCCGACCGGCTCGCCCTTGCCGGCGCCAACTCCTCGCTGTCGCTGACCACCCCGTATCTGATCACCATCATCGCGCTCGTGCTCGCGGCGCTGCGCGTGCGGTCGGCCCTCAAGGCGAGGGCCCGAAAAGCGCTGCGCGTGGCGGGCGTGTGAAGGAGCAACGCGTGCAGAAGATCATCCTCGACTGCGACCCAGGGCACGACGACGCGATCGCCATCATGCTGGCGGCGGGCAGCCCCGCCATCGAACTGCTCGGCATCACGACGGTCGCCGGCAACCAGACCATCGACAAGGTCACCCGCAACGCCCTATCGGTGTGCGCGGCGGCCGGCATCCGGGTGCCGGTGGCGCGCGGCGCCGCCGTGCCGCTGGTCACCGCGCAGATGGTGGCCGACGACATCCACGGCGAGTCGGGACTCGACGGCCCGCTGCTGCCGCCGCCCGCCTTCGAGCTCGATCCGCGCCACGCCGTGGACTTCATCATCGACACCGTGATGGCGCACGAGCCGCACACGGTGAACCTCGTGCCAGTGGGGCCGTTCACCAACATCGCGCTCGCGATGCGCACCGAGCCGCGCATCGTCGAGCGCGTGCGCAGCGTGATCGTGATGGGCGGCTCGTACACCCGGGGCAACGCCACCCCCGGCGCCGAGTTCAACATCGCCGTCGACCCGGAGGCCGCCGAGGCCGTGTTCCGCGGCGAGTGGGATGTCACGATGGTCGGCCTCGACCTCACCCACCAGGCGCTGGCCACCGCCGAACTGCAGCACCGGGTGCGGGCCATCGGCGGTCCGCTCAGCGAGTTCGTGCTGGCGATCTGGGAGTTCGTGGGCGGCACCTACCGCAGGCAGTACGAGTTCGACTTCCCGCCGGTGCACGACGCGTGCTGCGTGGCCGCGCTGATCGACCCCGCGGTGTTCACCACGGCGAAGGCGGACGTGCACGTGGAACTGCACGGCGAGTGGACGAAGGGCATGACCGTCGTGAACTTCCAGGACGCGCCCGGCATGAACCACACCAACGGGTCGGCGCTCGGCCAGACCGACTACCGCGCGAACATCGCGATGCAGCTGGACTGGCCGAGGTTCGCCGACCTGGTCGTCGACGCCATCGCGCGCCTCGCGGCCGCACGCGGCTGACCCGCGAGCAGAAGGAGCCATCATGCCCACACCGATCATCATCGACACCGACCCAGGCATCGACGACGCGATCGCCATCATGCTCGCCGCCGCGAGCGACGAGGTGCGCATCATCGGGATCGTCGCTGTGGCGGGCAACGTCGGCCTCGACTTCACCGCGCCCAACGCCGCCGCGCTGGCCGACCTGCTGAGGCTGGACTGCCCCGTCGGGCGAGGCGCCTCCGGCCCGCTGTGGCGGCGCGACAGGGACACCGCCTCGCACGTGCACGGCGAGAACGGCTTCGGCGGCTACCGCCTGCCCGCCTCGGGGCGCACGCTCGAACCGGGCGTGGAGCTGCTAGCCCGCCTGATCGAGCAGAGTCCCGAGCCGGTCACCGTGGTGGCGATCGGACCTCTCACCAACCTCGCACTGCTGGTCAACGAGCATCCCGACACGGCGCGCAAGATCGCACGGGTGGTCATCATGGGCGGCGGCACGCTCGCAGATCTCGGCAACGCCACCCCCGCCGCCGAGTTCAACATCTACTACGACCCGGATGCCGCGGCCCGCGTGTTCGACTTCGGGGTGCCGATCACCATGGTCGGGCTGAACGTCACCCATCAGGCCCTGGTCGGCTGGTCGCACCTGCCCCGGCTGCACGCGTCGGGCGGTCCGCTCGCCGCGATGGTGGACCACATCCTGTCGGGGTATCACGACACCGAATCCGCCGAGGGCCCGGCGATGGCTCAGCACGACTCGCTGGCCATGGCCGCTGTGATCGATCCCGGACTGCTGACCACCCGACACCTGCACGTCGACGTGGAGAACGTGGGACGACTCACGTCGGGCATGACCGTGGTCGACTTCCGCGGCCGCAGCGGCGAGCCCAACTGCGATGTCGCCCTCGAGGTCGACGTGCCGCGCTTCCGCGACCTGCTCGACGCGCGGCTGAGCGCGCTGGACCGCACCCTGAAGGAGGCCTGATGGCCGTCAAGATGATCCTCGACTGCGACACCGGTGTCGACGACACCATGGCGATCATGTACGCCGCGCTGAATCCCGACATCGACCTGCTGGCGGTCGGCACGGTGTGGGGCAACGTCGACGTGCCGCAGGCGACCCGCAACACCCTGCACACCCTCGAGCTGGTCGGACGCGCAGAGGTTCCGGTCGCGCAGGGCGCCGCCGGGCCGCTGCTGCGCAAGGACTCCTACTTCGCCTATTTCGTGCACGGCGACGACGGGCAGGGCAACGTCTACGACGGCGCACCGGTGGGCGCTGCGGCCCCGATCACCGCGGCCCAGCAGATCATCGAGCTGGTGCATGCGCACCCCGGCGAGGTCTGGCTGGTGCCGGTCGGACCGCTCACCAACGTCGCCACCGCGCTGGCGCTCGATCCCGAACTGCCGCAGCTCGTCGCCGGCGTGTCGCTGATGGGCGGCAACGCGCTGGCCCCGGGCAACGCGACCCCGGTGGCCGAGGCGAACATCGCGCACGACGCCGAGGCGGCGGCGGCGGTGTTCCGCGCGCCGTGGCCGATCATCATGGCCGGCCTCGACGTCACCATGACGGTGGTGATCACCCCCGAACGGCGTGCGGTGCTCGACGCCGGCGGCCGGGCCGCGCAATACATGTCGCGGATCATGCAGTTCTACGGCGATGTCATCGGGCAGAGCTTCGGCCGCTGGACGGCCACCATGCACGACACGATCGCCGTGGCCGCCGCGGCCGGCGCCCTGGCGATCCGCTCGGCACCGGTGGTGCACGTGGAGGTGGACTGCTCCGACGGGCCGTCCCACGGCGCGACCGTGTGCGACATGCGCGGATTGTACTCCGGCTTCCCACCGCAGGACGGCGCGCACTGCACGGTGCTGCTCGACATCGACGACGCGATCGCCGACGACGTGCTCGACCTGATCGCCGCGTACCGGGGCCCCGACGAGCCATGATGAACTTCGCCGGCAAGGTCGCGCTGGTCACGGGTGCGGCGCGCGGGATCGGACGCGCCACCGCGATCGCGCTGGCAGAAGCCGGTGCGCGCGTGCTGGTCTCGGATGTCGGCGAG
>CAYLMS010000019.1:0-13401 GCA_964384455.1 uncultured Microbacterium sp.
CCCTCGCTCGCAGCCGCCGAGCGCGCACTGCGCGCGGCCGCCGACGCCGACCGTGCCCTGGAGCAGGAGCACGCACTGCTGATGCAGGCGGCCACCGCCGCGCCGGCCGAGCTCACCGCGGCCAGGGAGGCGGTGCGCCAGGCGGAGGCGGCCCGCGCCCGGCTCGAACCCGACGACGCGGCGCGCCTCGGCGACGCCGTGCGCGAGGCGACGGTGGCGCTGGATGCCGTCGAACCCACGGTGCTGCGCCGCCCCGGCGATGCGGTCGCCCGCATCGCCCGGGTGCGCGACCGGCTCGAAGCGGCACTGGGTGACGCGCGCGCCGCGCAGGCGCGCCTGCGCGGCGCGCGCACGGCCCTGCCCGGGGCGCTCGCGGTGGCCCGCAGCACGCTGGCACGCGCCGAGACGGCGGTGGCCGCATCCCGTGCCGCGGATGCGCGGGTGCGCCTGGCATCCGCCCGGCAGCAGCTCTCGCTCGCCGAGCAGACCGCCGATCCGGTCGATGCGCTCGACGGCGCCCGGCGCGCCGCGCGTGACGCCGAAGACGCCGTGGCGCTCGCCGACTACGCGCGGCTCGGCTTAGGCTGATCGCATGACGGTCGCTCCTTCTGCTCCGTCAACCCGCAACCGCGTGCTCGCGGTCGCCTCCCGACTGCCGGTGACGCTCGGACTGCTCGCCGTGCTGCTGCTCGTGGGCGTGATCAGTCGCGGGCTGTGGCACTCGTTCTTCCGCACCGCCGCGTTCCAGTGGCTGGCCTACGGGCTGCCGGCCTTCGAGGCGGGCCGCTGGTGGACGCCCGTGACCGGCACCTTCCTGATCGCCAGGCCCGCCGACTACCTGCTCGCCGTCGTGGCGCTGTGGGGCATCGGGTATCTCGAATACCGGCGCGGGTCGCGCGTGGCGGCCGCGTACTTCGGCGTCGGCCAACTGTTCGCCGTGTTCGGCACCGCCCTGCTGGTGTGGGTGTTCGCCTTCACGCCATGGCCGTGGGCGCACCAGGCGTCGACCATGCTCGACGTGGGCCCGAGCGGTGGGCTGTTCGCGTGCATGGCGGCGGCCGTGGGGCTGTTCGCCGCGCCGTGGCGCGTGCGCGCGTGGCTGCTGCTGCTGTCGACCGTGTTCGTGATGGTGCTGTTCTGGGCGACCATCGCGAAGCTCGACCACCTGCTCGCGGTGCTGCTGGTGCTGGCGGTCGACCGGTCGCTGCGCGTGCAGCGCACCACCCTGCGGGAGCAGCGGATCATCGCCTTCGTGCTCATGCTCGTGCTCGGCGCGGTCGAGGTGATCGTGCTGCTGGCACCCACCAATGGACTGTTCGGGCCCACCCGGCCGGGCACCGGGTCGTTCTGGGATGTGCTCACCGACATCTTGGTGATCGTCATCGTCGCCGACGGGCTGCGCCGTGCGCGGCGCTGGGCGTGGGTCGTGAGCCTCATCCTCGCGGCCTTCAACACCATCACCGGCGTGCTGCTGCTGGCACTCGTGCTGCTCGGCGGCTGGGCCGAGGGCGCCGATGCGATCAAGGGCGACCCCACGCTGTCGCTGGCGACTGCGGTGATGTGGCTCGGCATGATGATCTACCTCATCCTGGTGCGGCGCGCGTTCCGCTGGCGGCGGCGCGGGCATCTGGGCGCGGGGCCCGAGGCCACCGTCGACGAGGTCAAGGCGCTGATCCACCGCTACGGCGGCGGCAATCTGTCGTGGATGGCCACGTGGGATGCCAACACCTACGCCCGCACCACCACCGGCCTGGTCGCCTATCAGCGCCGTGCCGGTGTGGCGATCGCGCTGTCCGACCCGCTCGGCCCGCCCGAAGGGCGCGCGCAGTCGGTGCGCGAGTTCGTCGACGCCGCCGAGCACGCCGGCCTCATCCCGTGCTTCTTCAGCGCTTCGAATGCCACCCGCGCGGCCGCGCCGGCGGGATGGCGCGAGCTGGCGGTGGCCGACGACACGATCGTCGACCTGCCGGGGCTGGCCTACACCGGCAAGCGCTGGAACTCCGTGCGCACCTCGCTCAACCGGGCCGAGCGCGAGGAGATGACCTTCCGGCTCACCCACCTCAAAGACGAGCCGTGGGGCGTGCAGGCGCAGATCCGGGCCATCTCGGAGCGGTGGGTCGGCGACCGCGGCCTGCCCGAGATGGGCTTCACGCTCGGCACACTGACCGAGGCCGAGGATCCCGAGGTGCGCCTCGCGATCGCCGTGTCGGTGCACGGCGACGTCGACGGCTTCCTGTCGTGGCTGCCGGTCTACGGTGCCGACGGTGCGGTGCGGGGATGGACCCTCGACCTCATGCGGCGCCGCGAATCGGGATTCGGCCCCGTGATGGAGTATCTGATCGCGATGTCGGCGCGGGCGTTCCAAGACGAGGGTGCCGCGTTCATGTCACTGTCGGGCGCGCCGCTGGCGCACGAATATCCGCCGGATGCCGGCATGATCGCCGACCTCAGCGAGCGCCTCTCCGACGCGCTCGAGCCGGTCTACGGCTTCCAGTCGCTGCACCGCTTCAAGCACAAGTTCCACCCGCGCTACGAGACGCTGTACCTCTTGTACCGCGACGAGGCCGACCTCACCCGCATCGGTGCAGGGCTCACCCGGGCCTTCCTGCCCGATGCGACGCTGCGGCAGATGGCCGGCGCGGGTATCGGGCTGGCGCGCGGCAGATAGGCGGGCGGCACATGGGCACGCGCAAGGCAGCCGCGCGGCATCCCGTGCACACGCGGCTGCGCGCCGTCGTCGTCAGAGCGGACGGATGTTGGCGGCCTGCGGCCCCTTCGGGCCGTCGGCGGTGTCGTACTCCACGCGCTGGTTCTCCTCCAGCGACTTGTAGCCGCTCATGGTGATCGCCGTGTAGTGCGCGAAGACGTCCGCGCCGCCGTCATCGGGGGCGATGAAGCCGAAGCCCTTCTCCGAGTTGAACCACTTGACGGTGCCAGTAGTGCTCATTCCATGCCGTTCTCAAGGGGTGCGCGCCGCCTGCGGCGACGCGCGTGTCAGTGCAGACAACCGTAGTGGTCGCGGGTCCGCCGCTGACAGCGGTGCATCCGGATGGTGATCGAACCGTTGCGTAGGCGCGGGCTGCCGGCACCCCCATTCGACGCCCGGGCCGGCGGGAAGGCCGTTGTGCCCGGGCGTCGACGGATCCCCCCGGATAGGCCACGCTGAGCGTGACACGACACACTGTACTTCACCGGCGAGCCGCCGGGGAGAGCCGGGCGAGGCGATCTCGAGCCATCGTCCGCGGCCTCGGCGAGTCGTAGAGTGAGGCCGTGGGCCACATCGATCTGCGGGCGGTGCGCGACGACGACGTCGACGCGATCTTCGAGATGATGCGCGACCCGGTCGCGGTGGCCCAGGCCGCGTTCACGGCCGACGATCCGAACGACCGCGAGGCGTTCGACGAATGGATGTCGCGTGCCCGGTCGGCGGCGGGGGTCGACTCGTGCGTGGTCACCGAGGACGGCGGTTTCGCCGGCACCGCGGCGACCTTCACCGTGGACGGCGACCGCGAGGTGACGTTCTGGATCGCCGCGCATGCGCGCGGCCGCGGTGTGGCGACCGAGGCGCTGCGCCTGCTGGTGGCGCGGGAGCCCACGCGCCCGCTGTTCGCCCGGGCCGCCGCGCACAATGCAGGCTCGATCGCGGTGCTGCAGCGCAACGGCTTCACCGAGGTGTCGCGGGTCACCTCCTACGCGCCCGGCGTGGGCCGCGACGTCGAGGAGATCGTGTTCGTGCTCGTGCCCACGCTCGAGTAGACGCGCAGGCGAAGTCTCAGCTCGGCGGGTCGGTCGGCTCGCGGGCGGGCGGCGGGGCGGGCGGCGCGGCCGGATGCGGCGGCGCGACCTCGGGCACACGGCGTGCACGCAGGCGCGCCAGCCAGCTCGTCTTCGACCTCGACGCGCCCTGCTGTTTCTGCGCGGCATCCGCCGGCGCGATGCCCAGCCGCGGCGCGAGCACTCCGAGGAAGGCTGCCAGCACGAACACGGCGACGCCGCCCCACAGCGTGCCGTTCGGCAGCGCGCCCGTGAGCGGATTCGCCGGCAGGGCCGCGATGTAGGCCACCTGCGAGACCAGCACCACCGCGATCGCCACCGCCAGCCGCCCGGCATGCGGCGCCGAGCGCGTGCGCTCATCGGCCCAGTGGAAGTACACGATCAGCACCGAGAGCACCACCGACGCGACGAAACCCACCCACACCGCCCCACGGATGGCCGCCGCGAACGCGGCGACGCCGATGTAGAGGGCAAGCCCCTCCGACGGGATGTAGCGGGAGACATCCTTGAGCGCGTCTTGCACCCCGCCCGCCTGCCCGCCGCCCTGCGCGCCGGATGCCCCCGCCCGCGTGACGGTCGCCGCTCGTGGCACGAACACGGCCTCTGCGATCGACGATGCACTCATGGGCTGCCCCCGTTCGTCGGCACTGCGCTGACGCCAGTTCTAGCCCACGCCCGCCGCATCCGAAACCCCCACCCGCGACAGCAGGCCACACCGATCACGTCGCCTACCGACCGACCGCGAGAAGCCACCGCCGCGGCGGAACCCCATGCGTCGCCCTGTTTCTCGTCGGGCCTTGGCCGCGCCGGTGGGCGGCGTTCCCGCGGTAAGCGACGGGTTTTACCATCGTCGCGTTCGATGCTGTGGCGTTGCTAGCGGCACGCGACCGCCTCGGCACAGACGGTACGTTGAGCGCGATGGACTACACAGCGATTGACTTTGAGACGGCCAACTCTTACCGCGGTTCTCCCTGCGCTGTAGGGCTGATCCGCGTCCGGAATGGGCAGATCGTTGACGAGCGGCGTTGGCTGATCCGTCCACCCGAGCCGGTCGATTACTTTGACGCCTTCAACATCTGGGTGCATGGCATCACAGCGGACATGGTCAAGGATGCCCCGCGCTGGCGCGACATTCTGCCGGAGATGATGAGGTTCATCGGAGACGACGTAGTGATCGCCCATAACGCGGGGTTTGACGTCGGGGTGATCCGCTACGCCTGTGTGGTGGACGGCATCGAGTGGCCTCAGATTCGCTTTCTCTGCACGCTCGTGATGTCGCGGCGCGCGCTCTCATTACCGTCCTACAGACTACCGTTCGTAACCGAGGCGCTCGGTTTCGACGTGGGCGAGCATCACGACCCACTGGCCGATGCGCGAGCGGTTGTCGGTGTGGTCTCCGGGCTCGCATCCCGAGCGTCGGTGGCGGACCTCGACGCTCTCACCACTTCTCTTAGCATCAGAATCGGTCAGCTGAGTGCCGGATTCTACTCCGGCAGCGTTTCGATCTCGACCGGAGGAGGAACCGGGGGGCTGGTTCAGCCTGACGTCAACCCCGACGCTGACCCGAGCGGGTACCTGTACGGGCGCGTGGTCGTATTCACGGGCAAATTGTGGTCCATGACGCGTCAGATCGCTTGGGGCGAGTGCGCGAGGGTCGGCGCTCGTGCGGGCGCGACCACCACCAAGCGAACCAATGTCCTCGTTGTCGGTGACCTCAACCCGGCAAGCCTGCGACCCGGCGGGAATCTCTCGGCGAAAGCGCGGAAGGCGTTCGAGCTCCAAGACAGCGGTCAAGAGATTGAAGTGATGACGGAGGACGACTTCCTTCGCTGTCTCGACGGTGAGGTTGACCCCGAATCCCGGACAGGTGGTTGGTTGGTCAAGCTGCCAGCGCGAGCTGGCGGCGTTCGTACTCTAGCGGGCTGAGGTAGCCGATGCCGGAATGGCGTCGGCGGGCGTTGTACCAGCCATCGATCCAGGTGTACGCGCCTCGGCGAGCGTCGTCGATCGTGGCGAACACATGCCGGTGGTAGTACTCGTTCTTGAAGATCGACCAGAACGACTCGGCCGCGGCGTTGACAGTCCCAGCACACCCCGGTGCGGCCCATCGACCGCAGCACCCCGAGTTCTCTCGCAGCATCGGCGAGCTGGCCGCTGGTGTATTGGGTACCCCGGTCCGCGTGGAAGATCACCTTCCGCGGCAGAGCACCGCGCAGCGCGACTGCTTGCCGCAGTGCCGCCTCCACGAGGTCGGTGTGGATGGTGTCGGCGACGCAGCGTCCGAGGACCCGGCGGGTGTGACCGTCACGGACGACACACAGGTATGCCCACCCCTCACCGGTGCGCAGATACGTGATGTCCGAGAACCAGGCGAAATCGCGCTCGCCTTGGTCGAACTGCCGCTCGACGAGATCCGGGACGGGAAACGGGTTATCCCCGTGGACGGTCGGTTGCGTCCAATAGCGTGGTGTACGGATCGCGGTGGCCGCGTCGCTGTGAATGTGGCGACGGTCACCGTGTGATCCTTCGAGAGAACTCTTCACATCCGTCTCGAACGGACCCCGACGATGACCGTCGTACCCAGTATCGACCCTGCCCGCTTCCTTCACGACCAGCTGCATGAGGCGTCCCCGGATCTGCTCCGGGAGATGCTCACCACCTTCATCAACGTGCTGTTGTCCGCTGACGCAGATCAGGTCTGCGGTGCTTCTTATGGCGTCGTTTCCGATGACCGGGTGAACCGTCGCAACGGGTACCGTCACCGTGATTTCGACACCCGTGCCGGCACGCTGGACGTGAAGATCCCCAAGCTCCGGCAAGGGACCTACTTCCCGGAGTGGTTGCTGGAGCGGCGCCGCCGCGCCGAGGCCGCGTTGACCACCGTGGTCGCGACCAGCTACCTGCTGGGCGTGTCCACGCGCCGGATGGACGACCTCGTGAAGACCCTCGGGATCACGGGCTTGTCGAAGTCGCAGGTATCCGAGATGGCGCGGGACCTTGATGAGCAGGTCACCGCGTTCCGCACCCGCCCGCTCGACGCCGGTCCGTACACGTTCGTCGCCGCAGACGCGTTGACGATGAAGGTCCGTGAGGGCGGCCGGGTGATCAAGGTCGCCTGCCTGGTCGCCACCGGCGTGAACGCAGACGGCTACCGTGAGATCCTCGGCCTGCAGACCAGTTCCACCGAGGACGGCGCTGGCTGGCTGACGTTCTTCCGCGACCTCGTCGCGCGAGGACTCACGGGCGTGAAACTGGTCACCAGCGACGCCCACGCCGGGCTGGTCGCCGCAACGGGCGCGACCCTGCCCGGCGCGGCCTGGCAGCGCTGCCGCACCCACTACGCCGCGAACCTCATGTCGGTGACCCCGAAGAGCTCCTGGCCCTGGGTGAAGACACTGCTGGGCACGATCTTCGACCAGCCCGACAAGGAGTCCGTCGACGCCCAGTTCGACCGCGTCCTCGACGCGCTCGAGCACAAACTCCCGCGCAGCTTCGAGCACCTGGATCGTGTCACGCTAGTGCCCGGGACTGTCAGGAAAACGGTGGATCTGGTCCTGGCCTGACCGAAAGGAAGGACAATGAGCCAGGCCATCGAGATGATCGATCCTGTGACGGGAGAGATTATCGATCAGCAACAGATCGCCGAGCATTTGCTTGCGCAGGCGAAGGAACAGGGCGTCAGCCTCGTCGGGCCGGGAGGCTTGCTGGGCGGTCTTACGAAGACGGTGCTCGAGACCGCGCTCGAAGCGGAGATGACCGAGCATCTCGGTTATGAGAAGCACGCGGTCACCGCGAGCGAGAATGCCCGAAACGGGGTCCGGTCGAAGACCGTGCTCACCGAAGTCGGCGCGGTGCAGATCGAGGTCCCCCGGGACCGTGACGGGTCGTTCGAACCGAAGATCGTCCGCAAGCGGCAGCGTCGGTTGGACGGGATCGATGAGATCGTGCTCTCCCTGACCGCACGCGGGCTGACCACGGGTGAGGTCGCGGCGCACTTCGACGACGTCTATGGTGCCAGCGTCAGCAAGGACACGATCTCGAAGATCACCGACAAGGTCGTCGAGGAGATGACCGAGTGGCAGAACCGGCCGCTGGATCGGGTCTACCCGGTCGTGTTCATCGACGCGATCGTGGTGAAGGTCCGGGACGGGCAGGTGCGCAACAAGCCGTTCTACGTCGCTGTGGGCGTCACCACGGCCGGAGAACGCGACATCCTGGGCATCTGGCCCGAGTCGTGCCATTTTAGTGACCCGTGGTTGGGCGGAGTGCGGTGAGGATGTCGGCGGCTTCGCCTTCGGGTGGGGTGGTCGCGGTGATCTGCTGCCCTTGCACGGTGATCGCGACGTCGCGCAGTGGCCGCAGGGCACGGATGATGCGCTTGATGCTGAGCCCGGTGCGGTCTTGCAGGTGGCGGCTGATCGCGAGAGCGCAGAACACGATCGTGAGGTGCGCTTGGATGGAGTCACGCTCGTGGTGGAACATCGGCCGCGCACGGAGGTCGGTCTTCGCCATCCGGAACGACGCCTCGACGATGAACAGCGAGTGGTAGGCGTCGACCACACCCGCGCCATCGAGGGCGAGGGGCGGGATGTTGGTGACGTAGCCCTTGAGCCCGAGCCAGGTGCGGGCCTTCTCCACCTGCTGCCAGTTCACCCCGACCGTGGTGCCGTCCATGCTGACGAACCGGTCCCGGCGCATCGGCCGGGTTCCGTCGGCGATGCGCTCGGCGCGTTCGATCTGCTTGTTCAACGTGAGGTTGTCGCGCCTTTCCCGCTTGCGTCGCCACTGCCACACCACCCGCCGCTCGCGCGCTGCTGAGCCGGCGCCCATCGTGCGGGTGGTCTCGATGACCTGCCCGTCCTCATAAAGGTTCCCGTGCCGGTCGAAATGCGGGGCGAGATCGTGCGGGGCCGAGGAGGTGCGGGAGCCGACGATGAACCGGAACCCGGCATCCTCCAGCGCGTCCAGATTCGCGGCGGACAGCATGCCCGCGTCGGCGACCACGACGAGGTCGGTCACGGCGTGCCTGTCACGGAACGCGCGCAGAACCGGGAGCAGGGTGCGGGTCTCGGCCTTGTTCCCCTCGAACGCGTGCACCTCCAGGGGGAACCCGGACGGGTCCACGAGCAGGCCGACGAGGATCTGCGGGTCGACGCGGCGTTCCTTCGACATGCCGACCTTGCGGAGGGCGTCTTCCTTCTCCGCCTCGAAGTACAGGGTCGTCACGTCGTAGAGCACCATCGTGAGCGCCCCGCCGGCACGGCCGGCCGCATGCTGGTATGCGGCCTTCGCGAAACGGCCCGCCAGTCGTCCTGGATGCTGCGTGCGAGGGTGCGCCAGATCGTCCGCAGTGACGGGGACGGGATCCCGAGTTCGGCGAGGACCCGGATCGTGTCGACCTTCGAGGCCGGTTCGATCACCCGCGCCAGCACCAGGCGTCGGAACGCGTCCGTCCCGACAGCATCGAAGCCGAGATCCGCGTACGCCTGCTCAAGCACATCCCACAGCACCCGCGACTGCGACCCGATCACCGTCGGCGGCGCAGTCACCCGGGCCGGGGTCAACGCATCGAGATCGAACGCGAACTGCCCGCCCTGGATCTTCGTCTTCGCGACCTCGACCAGCACGGCGAGTTGCTCATCGGTATGCGCGGAGCCGATGTGTTCCACAATCGTGCGGACCCCGCGATGCTTCGACACGATCTGCACCGCCGTCGCCCCGGACGCGGTCCTCACGCGCCGCACGAACAACCCCACCACGGCAGTCTACGAGCCAGGATTAGTGCCCAATGCCGCGCACTCGAGCCCCGGAAAATCAACGATCACAAGGCATCGCAGGGCGCTGACCACCAAAAGTGGCACGAGTCAGGTCTGGGCCGGTGACGGTGGTGAGGGCGCGAAGTTCTGGCTCGGGGTGCTCACCGAGATCAAGAACCGCGGTGTCGAGGACGTCTGCATCGTCGTCTGCGACGGCCTGAAGGGGCTGCCGGAGTCGATCAACACGACGTGGGAGCTCGCGGTCGTGCAGACGTGCATCATTCATTATGCCGATGTCCGGATTATGCCGATGGGGCCGGTGGGTCCCTGGTGGGACGCGGGTTCCGTGCTGCCGAGGTCGGCATAATCAGAGGGCTTCGAGCCATGCGATGAGGTTGTCGGGCGGCCGGTATCGGCTGTCTTGCCCTTGCTGTGGGGTGGTTCTGGCGAGGGCCTTCTCCTTCAGAGTCATGTCGGCGTGCAGGTAGATCTGTGTGGTTTCGACGCTGACGTGTCCGAGCCAGAGCGCGATCACGCTGGTATCGACGCCGGCGTGCAGCAGCCGCATCGCGGTGGTGTGCCGCAGGACGTGCGCGGTGATCGTCTTGCCTCGCAGCGACGGGCAGCGGGTCGCCGCAGTCGCGGTGTAGTGCGCGAGGCGGCGCTCGATCGCATCGCGGCTGAGCCGGGTGCCTCGGCGCGATGGGAACAGGGGGTCGCCGGGGTGCGTGGCGAGTTCGGCGATCCAGTCGCGCAGGACGGTGACGGTGGCCTGGGTGAGCGGGGTGATCCGGTCCTTGCGGCCTTTGCCGTGGCAGGCTACGTGTGCGCCGCTGCCGAGGTGCACGTCGCCCTGGGTGAGACCGGTCAGCTCTGAGATCCGCAGCCCAGTCTGGGTAGCCAGCAGCAGGAGGGCGTGGTCGCGCCTCCCGGTCCACGCCGTCACGTCGCAGGCGGTCAGCAACGCGTCGACCTCGTCGTCGGTGAGATACGCGATCAGCGCCCGGTCGAACCGTTTGGGTGGGATCGCGAGCACCCGCGCGATGGTGTCTGCGTGCTCGGGATGGGTCAGGGCAGCGAACTGGAACAGGGAGCGGATCGCGGAGAGCCTGGCGTTGCGGGTGCGGACGCTGTTCCCGCGCTCCTGCTCGAGGTGGTCCAGGAATCCGCCGATCATCGGCGCGTCCAGTTGCCCGATGTCCAGCCGGGAGGGCGGGACGCCGGTGCGGTCAGAGACATAGCCGAGCAGCAGTCGCATCGTGTCCCGGTAGGCGGCGATGGTGTGATCGCTGACGTCCCGTTGCCGGATCAGCCGGTCGGTGAAGAACGCCTGCAAGGTCGGGGCCAGCGCGCTCATCACCGGACCTCCGATCCGCCGGCCAGGTGGGCTTCGAGTCGCTGCCCGGACAATGCCATCAGCTCTGGCGCTGCGGACAGATACCAGTAGGTGTGGCGGGGGTGGACGTGGCCGAGCCAGGTCGACAGCAGCGTGAGCCTCGTCTGCCCGTCCTCGCCGGCGGTGTAGGCGTCGAGCATCGTCTTGACGGCGAAGGTGTGGCGCAGGTCGTGGATGCGTGGCCGGCACGACGCCGACCACGGCGTCAGACCTGCGAGCTGGACAAGACGGTGGAAGGTGTTATGGACGTTGCAGTAGATCAGGCGGGTCCCGGCCGTGGAGACGAAGAACGCCGACGTCCCCGTCCGCGGTGCGGACCTGTCGCGCAGCCGCCGATAGGTGTTCAGCGCCTCGATCGTGCTGGGGTGCAGCGCCAACTGTCGGGTCTTGCCGAACTTCCCGAATCGGATCGTGAGCCACCCGCCGGCCAGATCGACGTCGCCGTGGTCAAGGCCTATCGCTTCTCCGATCCGCATCCCGGTCACCGCGAGCAGCCCAACCAGCGTCGCGAACGTCGCCTGCCGCAGCGGGGTGCGCAGCGTCGCGGTGGCGGCGATCAGCTCCGCGATCTCAGCATCGGAATACAGGTACGGGCTGGCGCGCAGCGGCCGCTGCGGCAGCAGGCCCGTGGCGGGGACCTCGTGTGCTGGGTTGATCGCATGCAGATAGGTCACGAAGCCGCGGACCACGCCGAGCCGGTAGGCCCACCAGTTCGAGGCTCCGCTTGCCGGCTGCCGCGCCCAATCCAGCGCGCTGGCGACGGTGACCACGGTCTCGCCGCCGTGCTGCTCGAGGTGCTCGAGGAACTGGTTCAGCAGCTTCTCCGGCCGCTCGAGCCGGTAGCCGAGTGCGCGACGGAGTGCGAGGTAATCGGCGAGCTGGTCCCGCAGTGGCCCGGTCACGAGACACCGCCGACGGTCGCGGTCGGCCAGGGTCTGGTCAGCACGCTCAGCGCGTCACGGTCGACCTTGGCGTAGATCGCGGTGCTCAGCACGGACCGGTGTCGGAGCACCTGGCCGACCTCGGGCAGCGGGCTGCCGGCGCGGAGCATCGCGGTCGCGGCGGTATGCCGCAGCCGGTGCGCGTGCATCTTCCCAAGCCCCGCGCGTTGCGCGGCGTCGAACACGATCATCGTGATCCCGCCGGTGGTCAACGCCCGCCGTGGCGCGTGGACTCGCACGAACACGCTGCGTCCTTCCGCGCCGGCCGGGCGACCTCGCCGCAGATACGCCACGATCGCCTCCCCAACATCGGCCGGCAGCGGCAGCCGTTCACCCCGGTTGCCCTTCCCGATGACGGTGATCTCACCGCGCCGCCAGTCGATGTCGTCCAGCCCGAGCCGGGCGACCTCCCCGGCGCGCAACCCCAGTCGGGACAGCAGCAGCATCACCGCGTAGTCCCGCCGGCCCGTCCCCGTGCGCCGGTCGCAGCTGGTCAGCAACCGGTCCAGCTGACCCGGTTCCAGGGCCTCCGGCAGATTCGACAGTTTCCACCCAGCCACCGCCGGAACTGCCGCAGCCAGCGGCGCCGGCAGCCGCCCGGTCAGATGCAGCCATCGCAGCAGCGACCGCAACGCGCAGACGATCAGCTTCGCAGAACCAACAGCGTGGCCCAGGCAAGCAGACGACACGAACCCGGTGACATCGCCTGCGCTGATGCTGACAAGCTCCAGCGTGCTGCCGCGCAGCCGAGTGGCGACGAACGCACGGACGTTGTCCAGATAGCCGCGCGCCGTCCCCACGGTCAGGCCGCGCTCGACGAGCAGGTAGCGGCGGTAGCAGGCCAGCAGCTCCTCGACCGGGCCCAGCGCGGCAGGCTCCTCCACCGGCAGCACGCCCAGCGGCGACAGATAGCCCAGCAACGGCACGAGCGCCTTCATCGACAGGTATTCCCGATACCCCCTCGCTCGTCGCTCCTCCAGATACCGCCGCAGCGTCGACTTGTCCAGCCCGTTCAGGCCGACGCCCTCGGCGAGCATCCAGCGATCCAGATGAGCGATGAAACACACATGCTGATCGGCACCACTTCGCGAGTAACCCTGCCGCAGCAACTCCACCGCGAAACCGGGCGCGTGCGACTCCAACGGGCCACGCACGAACGAGCGCAACACCTTGACCATGACCTCTCCTCTCCACGAAACGGATGAGAAGAGCGTCGATCAGATCACCGGATTATGCCGACCTCGGCAGCACGGAACCCGCGTCCCACCAGGGACCCACCGGCCCCATCGGCATAATCCGGACATCGGCATAATGAATGATGCACGTCTGCACGACCGCGAGCTCCCACGTCGTGTTGATCGACTCCGGCAGCCCCTTCAGGCCGTCGCAGACGACGATGCAGACGTCCTCGACACCGCGGTTCTTGATCTCGGTGAGCACCCCGAGCCAGAACTTCGCGCCCTCACCGCCGTCGCCGGCCCAGATGCCCAGGATGTCGCGTTCTCCGGCCGTGGTGACGCCCACAGCGACGTAG
>CAYLMS010000020.1:0-12518 GCA_964384455.1 uncultured Microbacterium sp.
CGCACCGAGGACTGGCCCATCATGCCCGTCGACTACACCGGGTTCACCCTCAAGCCCACCGGCTTCTTCGACCGCAACCCGGCACTGGATGTTCCCCCGTCGACGCCCGCGAAGGGACACTGCGCCGACGGCGCCTGCCACTGTTGAGGCAATGCCAGAACTCGCAACCCGATTCGCGAACCCTGAATGGATGCGCCGGAAGGGGCGATTCCAGTCAGGGTTCGCGAATGTCGAGCAGGGTTCGATGGGAGGATGCGGGGCTCAGGATGCTGCGGGCGTGCCGAACAGCTCGCGGGCGAGGGTCGCGATCACCCGGGCGCGGGCGGACGGGCGAACGTCCTTCACGCGCACGAAGCACACATCCAGCGGCGCCGCGTCGTCCTGGATGGCGATGGTGCGCAACTCCCCGCCGTCGTAGGTGCGCGGCGACTGCGGGATGTGGTTGAGCACTGAGTACCCGTGACCGTGTGCGACCAGCGAGCGCACGGTCTCGTAACTGCGCGAGCTGTAGCGGATCTGCGGCTCGATGCCGGCCGCCCGCAGCATCCCGAGGAAATAGTCGCGCGAGTGCGGCAGGTCGAGCAGCACGAGGTCTTGACCCGCCAGGTCGGCCAACTTCAAGCGCTTGCGGTGCGCGAGCGGGTGACCTGCCGACAGCACGATGTGCGGCGGCGCCTTGTACAGCGGGTCGAACGCGAGGTCGTGCCCACGGCCGAAGTCGTACGCGATAGCCCCCTCGACGGATCCGTTCAGCAGCAGTTCGACGGCGCCGTCGATATCGGTCTCGATGATCTCCACGCGCAGGTCAGGATGCTTCTGCTCGACGCGCTCGATGAGCCGGGGCAGCACGAACGGGGCGATCGTCGCGAAGCACGCCAGCCGCAGCATGCCGCGCACGTCGTGGTGCTGGCCGCGCACGGCATCGGTCATCTCGTCGATCTGTACGAGCAGCGACTGCGTGTTGCGCAGCAGCTGCTCGCCGGCGTCCGTCAGCGCCAGCCCCTTGCTGCGGCGCCGCACGAACAGCTGCACTCCGAGGGAGCGTTCCAGCTGGGCGATCGCGGTCGAGACCGCGGACTGGGCGACGTGCAGATCGAGCGAAGCCTCGGTCATCGAACGCCTCGTCGCCGCCGCGACGAAATACCGCAGCTGAGCGAGGGTCATATCGGGGCGACCGAGGCGAGTCATACAGCAAAGCATATCAATTCAATTGATGCAGCACGTCAGCATTGTGAACTGTACAGATGCAGTGCGACAAGCAACGATCGAAGAGAAGGATTTCGACGGGATAGCTGGAGGAACGGATGGCGAGCGAGCAGACCGAGGTGCTGGTCGTCGGTGGAGGTCAAGCCGGCATTGCGATGAGCGAGCATCTGACGCGCGGGGGCGTGCCGCACGTTGTCGTGGAACGCGATCGGGTCGCGGAGCGGTGGCGCTCATGGCGCTGGGATTCCCTGGTGGCGAACGGTCCGGCCTGGCATGACCGGTTTCCGGGCATGGAGTTCGCCGTCGATCCCGACGCGTTCGCCGGCAAGGACAGGGTTGCCGAATATCTCACGGCCTATGCGGACAGGTTCGCCTCCCGCATCCGCACCGGCGTCGAGGTGACCTCGGTACGCAAGAACAGCGGACGCCCCGGCTTCCGCGCCGAGACCAGCGACGGCACGATCGACGCGCGATTCGTCGTCGCCGCGACCGGCGCGTTCCAGACGCCGATCATCCCCGCCGTGGTGCCGGCGGATGCTGGGATCCACCAGATCCACTCCAGCGCATACCATCGGCCCGAGCAGTTGCCGGAGGGCGGTGTGCTCGTGGTCGGCGCCGGGTCGTCGGGCGTGCAGATCGCGGAAGAGCTTCGGGCCTCCGGTCGTGAGGTGTACCTCGCCGTCGGGCCGCACGACCGCCCCCCGCGTCGCTATCGCGGCCGCGACTTCTGCTACTGGCTGGGTGTCCTGGGCAAGTGGGATGCCGCCGCGCCTGCCGCCGGCGCGGAGCATGTCACCATCGCGGTGTCGGGTGCCGACGGCGGGCGCACCGTCGATTTCCGCCGTCTCGCGGCATCCGGCATCACACTGCTCGGGCGCGCCGGTGGATACACGGATGGAGTGATGAGTTTCGCCGCCGACCTCGCGAAGAACATCGCCGCGGGCGACGCGAACTATCTCGGCCTGCTGCAGGAGGTGGATGCCTTCGTCGAGCGGAACGGGCTCGACCTGCCGCAGGAGCCCGAGGCGCATGTGCTGGGGGAGGATCCCGCGTGTGTCACCGACCCGATCCTCGAACTCGACCTGGAGCACGCCCGAGTCGCCAGCATCGTGTGGGCCGTCGGCTTCGGTGCCGACTACGGCTGGCTCGAGGTGGACACGTTCGACGAGCGCGGCCGTCCCCGTCACCAGCGGGGCGTCTCGGCTGAGCCCGGCGTCTATTTCCTGGGCCTGCCCTGGCAGTCGCGCCGCGGATCCAGCTTCATCTGGGGTGTCTGGCACGACGCCAAGTACCTTGCCGATCAGATCGGCATCCAGCGTTCGTATCTCGCCTACGACGCGAGCCACCCTGCATCCGCCCTCGCCCTCGCCGCCTCCGGAGTCTGAGACATGGTCACGCACACCCGCATACGCCCGTTCAACACGAAGGTCACCTATCCCGAGCAGAATCTCGACAACGACCTGTGCCAGGCCGTCGTCGCGAACGGCGTCGTGTACCTGCGCGGCCAGATCGGGCAGAACCTCGACACCCGGGAGTCGGTCGGGATCGGCGATGTCGAGGCGCAGGCCGAGAAGGCGATGGCGAACATCGCGATGCTGCTCGACGAGGCGGGCTCGTCGCTCGACGACGTCGTGAAGGTCGTCGTCTACCTCATCGACCCGCGCTACCGCGAGACCGTCTACCAGGTGATGGGCCGCTGGCTGAAGGGAGTGTTCCCGGTATCGACCGGCATTGTGGTGAGTGCCCTCGCCCGTCCCGAGTGGCTCGTCGAGATCGACGCGACGGCGGTCATTTCGAACGGCGGCACGAAGTGACGTTCTCGATCGTCGCCCGGGACGAGTCCGGGGCGCTCGGGTCGGCGATCTGCTCGTCGTCGCCGTGCGTCGCCGCCCGCTGCGTGCACCTCGCCGACGGGATCGGCGCGGTCAACTCGCAGAACATCACCGATCCGAGGCTCGGAGCGGCCCTGCTCGCCAGACTGCGCGCGGGTGCTTCGGCGAGCGAGGCGCTGCAGGCTGTGGTGGACGCCACCGAGCACATCGACTATCGGCAACTCCTCGTGGTGGACGATGCCGGCCGCACGGCCGTGTACTCCGGTTCCCGCGCGCTGGGCGTGGTCGGAGCCGCAACCGGTGCCGGAGCGGTCGCCGGCGGCAACCTCTTGGCTTCAGCCGCGATCCCGCAGCTCATGATCGAGGCCTTTGCCGCGGCATCGGGCGACCTCGAGGCGCGTCTGCTCGTGGCGATGACTGCCGCGATGGCCGCGGGGGGTGAAGCCGGCCCGGTGCACTCCGCCGGCCTGTCGGTGGTGCGTGACGCCGGCTGGCGCGTCACCGATCTGCGCGTGGACTGGACCGAGTGCGACCCGGTCGCCGAACTCGGCCGACTGCTCGAACTATGGCTGCCACAGCGCGACGACTACGTCACGCGCGGGTTAGACCCTTCCCGTGCACCGTCGTATGGAGTCGCCGGCGATGAGTGAGGGTGAGTCCGCGGTGGTCGAGCAGCTCTTGCGCAGCGAGGCGGAGCGCGCGACGCTCAAGCGCGCCGCAGACGATGTCGTCTCCCGCACGTCGTCCTCGCTGATCGCGCTCTCGGAGGCCATTCACGCCCACCCCGAGACCGCATGGCAGGAGCATCGCGCCGTCGGCTGGCTGGGCGACGCGCTGGATGCCGCTGGCTTCAGCGTGACCCCGCGCTATCTCGGATTCGACACCGCCCTGCTGGCCGAGGCGGGCACCGGCCCCGTGACGATCGGGATCATGGCGGAGTACGACGCATTGCCCGGACTCGGGCACGCATGCGGACACAACCTCATTGCGGCCGCTGCCGTGGGCGCCGGTCGGGCCCTTGCGGGCGTCGCCGACGAACTCGGCATCACCGTACGGGTCTACGGCACACCGGCCGAAGAAGGCGGCGGTGGCAAGATCGAGCTCATCGAGGCGGGGGCCTTTCGCGACCTCGATCTTGCGATGATGGTGCATCCGGCGGCCGTGGATGTCGCCGAGGCGCGGCCGTTCGCGGTGGCGCACAACCATGTCGAGTACGAAGGGGTGTCAGCGCACGCGGCCGCCTACCCCGATGCGGGGGTGAATGCGAACGATGCGTTCGTCATCGCCCAGGTCGCGATCGGGATGCTGCGCCAGCAGCTCCCGACTGATACGCGGGTGCACGGCATCCAGACCATCAGCGGCACAGCGCCGAACGCCATCCCTGACCACACCGAAGGTCGCTGGTACATCCGCGCGAATACGCTCGATGAACTCGCGCAGCTGGAGAAGCGAGTCGAGGCATGCTTCCGAGCGGGCGCGATCGCCACCGGCACCTCGCTGCGCATCACGCCCGAGAGCAAGCCCTACGCGGAGTTCCGCACCGACTCCCGGGCACTGTCCGCGTACACGGTGAATGCGCTGTCGCGCGGCCGGACGTTCGCCGACCCAGCCGTCGCCGGGCGCATGAACCGGGCTTCGACCGACATGGGCAACGTGTCGCAGATCGTGCCCGCCATTCACCCCTATATCGGCATCAACTCCCTGCCGTACACCAATCATCAGAAGGAGTTCGCCGCGGCGTGCGTCGGCTCCGAAGCGGAACGAGCGCTGCTGGATGCCGCCGTGCTGATGTCGTGGACCGCGATCGACACCGTCGCCGGGCCTCGCCCTGGCGAATGAGGAGCACCGATGACTGCTGGCGACTGGGCGAATCGTGCCCGAGCCCTCCGCATCGACGGGCGGGCCGTGATCGCAGGACGGCGCGTCGATGCCGCCGATGGCGCGACCCTCACGGTGACCAGTCCGGGGTCGTTCATGCACCTCGCCGAGCTCGCCGCGGGGACCGCCGCGGACGTCGATCTCGCGGTCAGTCACGCTCGCAAGGCATACGACACCGGCCTCTGGAGCCGGATGGGCGCCGCCGAGCGCGGCAGAGCCCTGGTCCGCCTGGCCGACCTGATGCTGGCACACCTCGAGGAGCTCGCGCTGCTCGAGACTCTCGACTCGGGCAAGCCGATCGCGCAGACCCTGACGGTCGACGTGACCGGGGCTGCGGAGACCTTCCGCTGGTACGGGGAACTCGCCGACAAGCGATACGACGAGATCCCCGCGACCCCACCCGGCTCGACCGCTCTGGTGCGTCGCGTGCCCCTCGGCGTCGTCGGCGTGATCACCCCATGGAACTACCCGCTCGAGATCGCTGCGTGGAAGCTCGCCCCGGCGCTCGCGGCCGGGAACAGCGTCGTGCATAAGCCAGCCGTCGAAACCTCCTTGACTGCGCTGCGCCTGGCCGACCTGGCGCTGGAGGCCGGCATCCCGTCCGGCGTGCTGAACGTCGTGCCGGGGCGCGGGTCGACCGTCGGAAGCCGCATCGCACGGCACCCTGGCATCGACGTACTCGCCTTCACGGGCTCGACCGCGGTCGCCAAGCAGTTGATGATGGATGCCGGCGACTCGAACTTGAAGCGTGTCGCACTCGAAGCGGGCGGCAAGAGCTCGAACGTGGTCTTCGCTGACGCGGATCTCGCGCTCGCCGCAGCGAAGGCGGCCTTCGGCGCCTTCTACAACCAGGGCCAGGTGTGTTCGGCCAACTCTCGAATCCTCGTGGAGCGGCGGGTGCATGATGAGTTCGTCGCGTTGCTGGCAGCGGCATCCAGCGCCTACGAACCGAGCGACCCGCTGGCGGGGGCGCCGGGCAACGGATCGCTCATCAGTCGAGCGCACGCCGACGAGGTCGGCGCGGCTATCGCGCAAGCGGCTGCGGATGGAGAGCTCGTCTGTGGCGGTGAACGGGTCACGATCACAGGATCAGATGCCTATCTACGGCCTGCCATCGTCGTCGGGCTCGACGCGACCCACGACCTGCACCGAGTTGAAGTCTTCGGACCGCTCGTCGCCGTGCTGCCGTTCGACACCGAAGAGGATGCCGTGCGGCTCGCGAACGCGACCGACTACGGTCTCGCGGCATCCGTGTGGACGAACGATCTGAGCCGAGCTCATCGGATCTCCGATGCGCTCGTCGCCGGCACGGTGTCAGTGAACACGGTGGATGCGCTGGGCTTGACGACGCCGTTCGGTGGATTCCGGCAGTCCGGGTTCGGCAGAGACCTGTCACGCCACGCGTTGGACAACTACACCGACTGGAAGACCACCTGGTTCCAGCATCGATGACCCACGCATTCGGCGGTGCGCGCGTCACGGCGCCGAACGGCAGTGCGGGGCACGAGATGGTCATGTCGATGACGAAGGCGGCACCCGCCTCGCTCTCATTGACAGCCCCAGGGGGCCGTTCGACAGGCTCACGAACCTGGTGGCTCCGACGGGCGTCGATCCCGTGACCTCACGATTTTCAGTGAGTTCGGAGTGGTCTTCCTGCTGTATCTATGGTTGCGGCTCGCTTCTGACCAGGCATTCGCCTGGATGGTCGCAGTAGCTCGCAGTTGGTTCAGCGGGCAGAAATGGCCCGGATATGGCCCGCCCGGAGGGGCCGCCACCGACGGGGATCGACCGGCGGGATCGACTCACGGTGTTCGTGGGCGGGCTACTCTAACGCGCTCTAACGTCCGTGTTGTAGTACGCGTGAGAGTTGTTGCACTGGGCAGGCGGTGCCCATGTCGCGCGCCATTACTGATACGCACTCTAACAATGTTAGAGTAGGAGCATGCCAGTCGGAGCGATTTACGCAGCGCTTGCCGCGGAGTCAGCGCAGCGCGCGGAACGCCTACTCGCGTTGCCTGAAAGTCAGTGGTTCGATCGCAAGTCGGTGCGCATCGATCCGAAGAAGCTCGCGGAGAGCATCGTGGCGTTCGCGAACGCTGATGGTGGAACGATCGTCGTCGGTCTCAGTGACGGCAAGGTCGAGGGGGTCGACAGCGACCCGAAGCGCTTGAACGATCTGATGCAGGCCGCTGTGGATTTCACTGATCCCACGGTTCCGACGCAGATGCACCTGTATGGGTGCGTGCTCGACGGCGGCGAAAGCGACCACCTCTTGGTGATCGAGGTTCCGCCGGGTCGGAACGTCTACGCGACCAACCGGGACGAGGCCTACCTGCGACTGGGGGACGAGAGTCGCAAGCTGAGCTTCGCGCAGCGACGCGAACTGTTCTACGACAAGAGCCAGTCTTCATTCGAGTCCGAACGCACGGAGTTGCGGGTCAGTGATGTCGATCGCGGCCTGCTCGACACTTATGCCGCTGTGCTCGGAGCTCCCGACGCAAGCCGGCTTCTTGAGGCTCGGGAGCTCGCCGTCGATGATCACCTGACGGTGGCCGGGGCGTTGTTGTTCGCGGAGCATCCTGAGCGGGTTCTGCCATCAGCGCAGGTGCGGGTGAGCCGATTCCAAGGCACGCGGCGCGAATCCGGTTCCCGACAGAATCTGATTGGTGACGACCGACTTGAGGGACCGATTCCGCGGCTTCTCGATGCCGCGCGCGCGAGCATCCGCAGATGGCAGCCGATCCGCCGTGCACTCGCCGCGTCTGGGCGTTTCGAGGACACCGGTCTGGTGCCTGAAGACGCCTGGCTGGAGGGCGTTGTCAACGCGATCGTGCATCGCTCGTACAGCATCCAGGGCGACTACATCCACGTCGACATCTACGACGACCGCGTCGTCATCGAGAGTCCCGGACGATTCCCCGGCTTGGTCGACCCGGCGAATCCGCTCGCGATCAAGCGCTTCGCTCGAAACCCACGGATCGCCCGGGTGAGTACTGACCTGCGCATCACCCAGGAGTTCGGCGAGGGCATCCGGCGCATGTTCGAGGAGATGCGCTCTGCTGGGCTCAGCGATCCGCTCTACCGGCAGACCGCGGGGAGTGTGCAGCTCACTCTCTCGGGGGAGCCTACGGAGCGGCGACTGATCGATGCTCTCCCGCCGCTTCAGCAGCAGATCCTCGCGGCGCTGCGTGATGCGCCGGAGCTGAGCACCGGAGAAATCGCCGAGTTGACCGGGGCGGCGCGCCCGACCGTGCTGCGCCATCTTGAGGCGTTGCGGGACTCCGACTACGTGCAGTGGGTCGGTAAGAGCCGCAAGGATCCGCGAGCGTCGTGGCGTCTCAGCCGGTGAGGGATCGGGTGCCGACGTGGTGCAGGACACGCAACGCCTGAGCACGGCGCGCGAGCGTGTGCGAAGGCTGGAGGACGAGCTTGCCGTTGCTCGTGAGGAACTGCGTGCCATAGAGCGCGAGATCGCGCAGCGGATGTCTCCGCCCACGGAATCGGCAAGCCCGATGTCTCGTGTCGCGATCGGTGCTGCCGCGAACGAGGTTGTCGCGAGGAGCGCTGTCACGAAGGACTCGTCGCCCGCGGACAAGCTTGCGCTGTTCCGCAACCGGTTCGCCGGCCGGGAGGATGCCTATGCGTTGCCGTGGGTGAGTCGTCGGACCGGAAAGAAAGGCTGGAGTCCCGCGGTCCGCGGCGGCTTCTACACCGACGCCGCAACCGATCAGGATCTCCTGCCATTGACGGACGCGGTGATCGAGCGGCATCTGCGTGGTGCTGCCGAAGGGGAGCGAGAGTTCCATGTCGGCCTCTACCCACTCCTTTCCGACGACCGTACCCGACTGCTCGTCTGCGATTTCGATGATGGCGACTGGTGTGACGACGCCGCAGCCTTCGCCGCCGCATGTCGGCGGCAAGAGATCAGCGCCCTCGCAGAGATCTCCCGCTCCGGCGAAGGCGCGCATGTGTGGATCTTCTTCGAATCCGCCGTGCCTGCGGTGTCCGCGCGTTCGATGGGAGCGGCGCTGTTGCGCGCAGCGATGTCCGACCGGTCCACGATCTCGATGTCCAGCTATGATCGCTTCTTCCCCGCACAGGACACGCTGCCGCAGCGGTCGACGGGACGAGCGCGGCTCGGCAATCTGATCGCCCTGCCGCTGCAGGGTGGGCGCCGCCGGAGCGGGACAACGGTGTTCGCGGACCCGGCGACCTGGGAGCCGCTGGCCGACCAGTTCGCGGCGCTCGCTGCTGTCGATCCGGTGCCAGCGGAGCGGCTGGCGGAGTTCGGTACGCTCGTGCGATTGCCGTCGGGACCGCAGGAGACGCTTGCGACCCGGCCTCGCAGGGCTGCGATCAGCTCCGTCGCGAGAGGCAATGCCGGGCGGCGGGTGCTCCTGCGGCGCGATGCCGTCGTGCACGTCCCGACCGATGGACTCCCTGGCGTCGTGGTCAGCGCGCTGAAGCACGCAGCATCCGTCTCGAACCCGGAGTTCTACCGCAAACAGGCGCAACGGTTCAGCACCTTCGGCACTCCGCGACTCGTGACCAGCTTCGAGCACGACGACGCGGAACTGCGCTTGCCCCGTGGCTTGCTCGACGAAGCCCGTGGCCTGCTCTTCGATGCGGGGTTCACCGTCGACCTCCAGGATGACGTGGTCGTCCCCGCCGCGATCGACGTGCGTTTCACCGGGGAACTGCGACCAGAGCAGGAAGAAGCGGTCCAGGCGCTGCTCCGGCACGAGACGGGTGTGCTGGTCGCTCCTCCGGGGGCGGGAAAGACCGTCATGGCCTGCGCACTCATTGCGGCGCGGGCAACGCCGACGGCGATCCTGGCGAACCGAGCCGAACTTCTCCAACAGTGGCGGACGCGGCTGACAGAGTTCCTCGCGATCAGCGACAAGCAGATCGGTCAGCTTGGGAACGGGCGTCGGAAGCGCCGCGGAGTGGTCGATTTGATCATGATGCAGTCGATCGCGCACCGCAGCGGAGACCCGAGCGTACTCGACGAGTACGGCCAGATCATCGTCGACGAATGCCACTCGATCGCCGCTCCGGCCGTCGAAGCCGCGATCCGAACCGTGAACACTCGGCACTGGGTGGGTCTGACGGCGACACCGTATCGCGCAGACCAGATGGACGGCCTCATTACGATGCAATGCGGCCCGATTCGGCACATCATTGACGTCCCCGCGGCCGCTGAGCGCCGGATCGTCGTGCACGAGACGGCATTCACGACCGAGGAGACCGGCGAAGACGGCCCATCGATCCAGGCCATCTACACGGAGCTCGTCGCTGACGAGGGGCGCAATGCACTGATCGTTTCACACGTGCTGGAGGCGGTGGATGAGGAGCGGTGTTGCCTCATTCTCACGAATCGGCTCGAGCATCTCGATGCTCTCGGCGCCGCGATCCGGGCGCGCACGGCAATTCCGGTGCTGACCATGCATGGGCGTCAGGCCCCGGTCGAACGTCGCGCACTGCGCGATCGACTTGTCGAACTGAATGCCTCGCGGGAGCCGTTCGTGATCGTGGCGATTGACAAGGTCGCTGGCGAGGGTATCGACCTCCCCTCGTTGAACACACTGTTCCTCGCCGTTCCGGTGTCGTTCAAAGGGCGGGTCATCCAGCAGATCGGCCGAATCACCCGTGGTGACGAAGACACGGACGCCGCGCCGACCGTGCATGACTTCCGCGACGTCGCCGTGCCTCTCCTGGAGCGAATGCACCAGCGTCGCCGGCGGGTGATGAAGAAGGAGGGATTCGTTGCCTCGGAGTGAAGCGGTGACGGCTGCAGCCAGCGCTGGGCGGCTACTCTAACGTGCTCTAACACCCTTGTTGCAGTAGATGTGAGAGTACGGACTCTCGATAGGTGTGTCATTGCCGAGGCTGACATCATCAACGTGGCGCAAGACGGGGCTTGGAGCGGAATGCTGTGTTGCTACAGCTCAAGCCCACGACGGGGCCGCGTCGGCCTCTGCTCGGTCGAGCGCCGCGTGAAGTCATGCAGCTGCGCGGCGCGTGCCTTCCGCTCGGTCAGGGCGCGCCCAGCCGCCTCGCGGAGTGCCTGCTCTTGGGTGTCACGGTTCTGGATGAGTTGCGCCGCGCCGGTCACGGGCAGGGCCTCGATGATGGCGAGTTCATGGCGAGCCGTCTCCGCTTGCACCCGCCACTGGGCGGCGAGCTTCCGGGGGCTGCACGAGGTGCGGTCCCCGAACGCCTGCGTGATGAGGGCGCGGTTCTCCTGAGCGTGCCGGGCGGCGAGTTCCTGCTGCTTCTGCTCCGCGCCAGTGACGCGCTCGCGCTGCTCGATCACGCGAGGGTGCGCGTCGGCCTCCGACCTGCGACGGTCGCGGCCCACCCCTCAACGCTCGTGGCCGTGACAGGGATGCTGCCCCAACGCTGGCGAGCGGACGTCTCGGTGGTCTCACGCTCGCCTATCGCGGCACTCAGCGCACGGGCCGCGCTGCGCTTGCGGAACCCTCGCGCCGCACTCTGCGTCCGCGATGCCTCCCACACCCGGGACTGTGCGGTGATGACCGCCGTGCCGTCCGCGGTTGCTTGGGCGACGAGCGGGCCGACGACCTCCGCCCGTACTCGCTGTGCCTCCGCTGCGGCCGCAGCGACGATCGCCTGTCGCTTGTTCGTCTCGTTCTTGTGCCGGTTCGCCAGCGCGGCAGACGTGGCTGCCTCCTGTTCCCACTTCGCCGCCGCCCGCTCCGCTTGTTCGATCGCTTCCGTGAGATGGGCGCGCTCGGTGTTCACCATGCGCACTGGCCCGTCTTCAGTGAGCCCGGTGACCGCGGACTGCGCCCGTTGGGTTGCCGCTATGAGTCCACGGTCGGCACGATCCCGCTCGAGCGCGGCTGCGAACTGCTCGCGAGCGTCTCCGAGGTCGGCCGCGATGATGTGCAGGCGGTTCACCTCGCGGCCGCGCGTGAGACCGACGTAGACCCCGGCTGCGCTGAGGGCGTCCGACAGGATCGTGTGCGACTCCGGCGCAGTCATGCCTTGCACCCCGCATGCAGTGGAGGCGTCAGCGAGGTGTGCGTGCTCCGCTAGGTACTCGGCGGGTAGCCGCACCGTGCACTGCTGCTTCCGGTCGGATGCGGCGTCGCGCACCCACAGGTTCCCGTCGTCCCCGACCTGCTGGAGTATCCAGCTCTGCCGGTTCGTCACGCCCACCTCGGGCACGCCAGCCTGCAGGTCACCGAGCGATACTCCCGTGCCCGCGAGGGCGTCGCGCTGCGCGCCGGAGCCGTGCTCGACCAAGCACTCGGCGGCGGCACAGGCAAGGGTGCCGGGGCAGGGCGCAAGGGCAAGACCGGCCGTGGAAATGGCCCAAGAATGGCCCGCACTCAGGAGGACTGGGGGAGAAGCGAGGCGTCAGGCCGGAAAAAGCCTGATCCGTCGCGACTTTAGGTGGTGGCTCCGACGGGCGTCGATCCCGTGACCTCACGATTTTCAGTCGTGCGCTCTACCAACTGAGCTACAGAGCCGCGCGGCATCCGCTCGAAAGAATCTGCCGCGTCCTACACGAAGGGCCCTCGATCTCGAAAGAAAAGGGCCCGTCGCTCGGAGCGACCCTGACGGGACTTGAAC
>CAYLMS010000021.1:0-12192 GCA_964384455.1 uncultured Microbacterium sp.
AGGGCCGCAGGGCGCAGCGGCCGCACCAGAGCGAGCAGCAGCGCCAGCACGAGCAGCGCTGCGAGAACCGCCACCACGACCCCGCGGAACGCGATTGCTTGAGCGAGCGGGAAAGTGCGTTCGAGCCGGAACAGCTGCGGCCAGGTCACCAGAGCCACGGCCAGAGCCACGGCCGCCGTCGCCCCGATCCCGACCAGCCACCGCACGCTCCGAGCCTAGGCGGGGCGGCTGGGAGATCGACGGGTGACCGCGGGCGCTACGCTCGGAGGATGGCTGAGCGTGCTTTTTCCGGCCCGAGCGACCTGCACCTGCACAGCCTGCGCTCGGACGGCACCGAGCCGCCCGCCGAGGTGATGGCCGCCGCCTTCCGGCACGGCGTGCGCACCGCCGCGCTGACCGACCACGACACCGCCGACGGCTGGACGGAAGCGGCGACCGCTGCGACCGCGCTCGGCATGACGTTCCTGCCCGGAATGGAGCTGTCGGCGAAGCACGGCTGGCGCAGTGTGCACCTGCTGGCCTACCTCGCCGACCCCGAGCACCCCGCGCTGCGTGCGGAGCTGGAGCGGATCAGACAGTCGCGGCTGACCCGGGCGCGCACGATGGTGGAGCGCATCGGCCGCGACCACCCGCTGGCGTGGGCGGACGTGCTCGAGCGTGCACCGCACGGCGCCACCGTGGGGCGCCCGCACATCGCCGACGCCTTGGTGCAGCGCGGACTCGTGGCCGACCGCGCGGCCGCGTTCGACGGCATCCTCAGCCATCGCAGCGACTACTACGTCGCCCTTTACGCGCCGACGCCGCTCGATGCGGTGCGGCTCGTGGTGGCTGCCGGTGGGGTGGCCGTGATCGCGCACCCCGCCGGACGGGCGGGCTTGCTGCCGATGGCGGTGCTCGACGAGCTGTTCGCTGCGGGGCTGGCCGGCTTCGAACTCGGCCACCGGGAGAACCTCGCCGACGGCAGGCGCGAGATCGAGCGGCTGGCGCGCACGCACGACCTCATCCTCACCGGGTCCAGCGACTACCACGGCACCGGCAAGCCCAACCTGCCGGGCGAGCACACCACGGCCGACGACATGGTGGCGCGCATCATCGAACGCGGCACCGGATCGGCCCCCGTCTACCCCCGTTAGGCCCCGGGCGCGCCCGGGGCCGGGGAGCGCCGACGCCGGCGTCGGCGGGCGGGGGCCGGGCGGCCGTCGTGATGCTCGGCACCGCGCCCGTCATGGGTGCCCGCTCCGTCGTCGGCGCGGTCGGCCGCGACGTCGGCAGCGGCGGAGCCGTCGGTGGGGGTCGGGTCCGTGAAGCTGGCGCCGACGCGGGAGTCGGCCGCTCCGTTGCGCCGCCGGCGACGGCGCCGCGTGCCAGTCGGCTCGCCTTCGGCGGCAGCATCCGCGGCACTGGCCGGCTTCTGGCGCACCGGCGCCGCCTTGGGCGCGGTGGCGATGCGGCCCTTGGTGCCTGCCGGGATGCCGAGATCGGTGTACAGGTGCGGGCTCGACGAATACGTCTCGACCGGCTCGGGCTGGCCGAATTCGAGCGCGCGGTCGATCAGTGCCCACTTGTGCAGGTCGTCCCAGTCCACGAACGTCACCGCGACGCCCGTCTTTCCTGCTCGGCCGGTGCGACCGGCGCGGTGCAGGTAGGACTTGTCGTCGTCGGGGATGGTGTGGTTGATCACGTGCGTGACGTCGTTGACGTCGATGCCGCGCGCGGCCACGTCGGTGGCGATCAGCACATCGCGCTTGCCCGACTTGAACGCGGCCATCGAGCGCTCGCGAGCCTCCTGGCTCATGTCGCCGTGCACGGCGGCGGCGTTGAAGCCGCGGTCGCCGAGCTCGTCGACGAGCTTCTGCGCGGCTCGCTTGGTGCGTGTGAACACGACGGTCTTGCCACGGCCCTCGGCCTGCAGGATGCGGGCGATCACCTCGTCCTTGTCGAGCGAGTGCGCCCGGTAGACCAGGTGGCGGATGTTCGCCTGGGTGAGGCCCTCGTCGGGGTCGGTGGCGCGCATGTGGATGGGGTTCGACATGAACCGGCGTGCCAGCGCCACGATGGGTCCGGGCATGGTGGCCGAGAAGAGCTGCGTGTGCCGCACGGCCGGCACCTTCTGGAAGATCTTCTCGATGTCGGGCAGGAAGCCGAGGTCGAGCATCTTGTCCGCCTCGTCGAGTACGACCTCGACCGCCCCGGACAGGTCGAGCAGTCGCTGGCCGGCGAGGTCGATCAGCCGGCCGGGCGTGCCGACCACGATCTGCGCGCCCGCCTTGAGCTGCTCGATCTGGCCCTCGTACGCCTTGCCGCCGTAGATCGCGACCACGCTCGTGGGCCGGTTCGAGGTGAGCATGTCCATGTCCTCGTACACCTGCACCGCGAGTTCGCGGGTGGGCACGACGATCAGCGCCTGCACGCCTGGCGCGGGTGCCGGCCCGAGGCGCTGCACGACCGGGATGCCGAAGCCGAAGGTCTTGCCCGTGCCGGTCTTGGCCTGGCCGATGATGTCCTGCCCGGGCAGGCCGAGCGGGATCGTCTGCTCCTGGATGGGGAACGCGTCGACGATGCCTTTCGCGGCGAGCGCGTCGACGATGTCCTGGTCGACGCCGAGTTCGGCGAACGAGGTCATAGGTGAGTCCGTCTGGCAGTGAGGCTGCCCGGTGGCGCCCGGTGCGGGCGGAGTGCGGTCCACGCCCTCCACTCATCCGCGGGCGCAGGGCCCCGATCCGACGCCGGGGCATCTCCAGGGTAGCCCACCGGTTGCGCTGCGGATGCGGTCGCCGCGCCGCGGGCTCTACGCTGAGTGCGTGGTGCGATGGTTCTGGCAGCGCGATCGGCAGCGGCGCGTGCTGCACCTGCGCCCGCGCGGTGAGCTCGGGCCCGCTACCCGGGTCGACTTCGAGGAGCTCGCGCCCGACGTGGACACGTTCCTCGGCCAGGCGGCCTATCTGCAGCTGGGATACTTCGAGACGCTGAGCGAGCTGATCGCGGTGACGCCGGTGCTGCAGCGCAAGGAGGCGCTGTCGAACGCTGCAGGCGCGGCGCTGACCAAGCACCAGGAGATCGTCGGGCTGATCCGCGACCGCGACGCCGACCCGACGGCGCTCATGCTGCCGTTCCGCGAAGACCTCGACGCGTTCCGGCGGGCGACCCACGGGGTGCAGCCGCAGGAGACGATGCTGTCGGTGCACATCACCGCAGGGATGCTGGACGATTTCTACTGCACGCTCGCCGCCAGCTACGGCGATACCGGCCGACGGGTCGCCCGCATCCTGCAGGCCGACGATGCGCGGCAGGTGATCGTCGACATCCTCGCCGCGCTGATCGCCGACGACGACCAATGGCGCGCGCTGCTGGCACTGTGGGGGCGGCGCCTGGTGGGCGACACGCTGCTGGTGGCGCGCGCCGCGCTGCGCGATGCCGCGGTCGGCACGGCGGCCGACGCGAAGGTCGAGCCGGTGTTCACCCAACTGCTGGCCGCGCACTCGCGCCGGATGGATGCCATCGGGCTCGCCGCGTAGCGCTCAGGCGATGCCGAGCCGCACGCGCTCGCGTGCGTCGTGGGCGAGCCGCCGTTGCGACACCACCAGGATCGTCGGCCACGTGACAGCGATCGGCACCGCGAGCGAGGCGAACCAGATCCAGCCGCTGTCGGCGAAGCCGAGCCAGGTCATCGCCAACCAGACGGCCCCGCCGAGCACCGCACCCAGCGCCGGCGCGAGCACCGGCCCGCGCAGTTCGCGATGCGATGCGGCGTAATGCACGACGACCCCTTCGGCGGCGCCGAAGATGACCGCCAGCACGATCAGCATGTCAGGCGACGAAGCCGACGCGGCGGGACTGATCGCCGCCGAGCTCGACATAGGCGAGGCCTGCCGTCGGCACGAGATAGGACGTGCCCTTGCTGTCGGTGAACGACAGGTGGGTGGCCGCCTGATCGAGGGCCGCGGCGACCGACTTCTTCACCGCGTCCGCGCTCTCGGTGGTCTCGAAGCTCAGTTCGCGGCCGGTGTTCACGATGCCGATGCGGATCTCCACGCGCATGCCTTTCTCGGGGTTGCTGACACTCTACGACACGGTGCGGCGGGGTAGGCCGCGGCGGTGTCCGGGGGGTCGGGTACCGTGGCTCGGTATGCGATGGGATGCCGGGCAGCGGGCCGTGCTGGCGTTGGACGTCGCGGCATCCGGTGTCGTGGTCGGTGCGCCGGGGACCGGCAAGACGGCGGTGCTCGTGGAGCGCGTGCTGCGGCTCGTCGCCGACGGCATCGACCCCGATGACGTGCTGGTGCTCACCCCCACTCGGCGCACCGCGACGGCGCTGCGCGACCGGCTCGCGCTCGCCGTCGGGCGCGCGACCGGCGGGCCGCTGGCGCGCTCGGGGCCCTCGTTCGCGTTCGGCGTCGTGCGCGCTGCGGAGGTCGCGGAGGGCCGCGAACCGCCGCAGTTGCTGACCGGCGCCGACGACGATCAGCTGATCCAGGACCTGCTCGACGGTGATGCGCTCGATGAGGCCGCCGGGCGGGCCCGCTGGCCCGCCGGGCTCGGCGGCGAGGTGCGTGCGACGTCGGCGTTCCGCGCCGAGGTACGCGCCTTCCTCGCCGAGTGCACCGACCTCGGCGTCGACGACGCGCAGCTGGGCGCGCTCGGCGCCAGGCTCGGCATCGACGTCTGGCCGGCACTGGCCTCGTTCGGCGCCGAGTATCGACAGGTGCGGGCGCGGCTGCGCGGTGCCCACCGCGACGCGGCCGGCCTGCTGCGCGAGGCGGCGGCCGTGATCCGCGCGCACGGGCCGGGGGCACGTGTGCTGCTGGTCGACGACGCGCAGGAGCTCACCCGCGGCGCCGTCGACCTGCTCGACGCCTGCCGGGCGGGCGGTGCCGCCGTGCTCGCGTTCGGTGACCCCGACATCGGATCGGGCGTGTTCCGCGGCGCGACGCCGGAGAACTTCGCCAGGCTCGCGGCGGGCAGGCACCTGCTGGTGCTCGCCGAGCAGCACCGCGGCACCGCGATGCAGACCGACGTCGTGCGCCGGGTGACCGAGCGGATCGGCGCCGCCGGGGTCGTGGCGCACCGGCGCGCGGCGCAGGCGGCGCCGCCCGACGGCTCGGTGCGCGTGCTCGCGCTGCGATCGGTGGCGGAGGAGTTCGACGTCGTCGCCCGGCTGCTGCGCGAGCGGCACGTGCAGGACGGGGTCGCCTGGGGGTCGTGCGCGGTCATCGCGCACGACACCCGGCAGGTCGCGGCGCTCGAGGCGGAGCTGTCCGCGCGGGAGGTGCCTGCGCGGGGCGTCGGCGCGGGCAGGCCGCTCGGCACCCTGGCGCCGGTGCGCGAGCTGCTGCAGCTGGTCGAGCTGGCCACAGTCGACCCGGCGCACTGGACGGCCGAGCAGGCCGCCGGCGCGCTGGGCGGCGCCTGCGGCGGGCTGGATGCCGTGGCCCTGCGCCGACTGCGCTCCGGGCTGCGGCACCGTGCGCTCGCCGCCGCGGCCCCCGGCGAGGCGGTGCCGGCGGGTGCGGACCTGCTGACGGAGGCGATGGCGCAGCCCGCGCTGTTCGTGCCGCTCGAGGGGCGCGAGGCGCGCGCCGCGGCGCGGCTGGCGGACACGCTGGCCAGGATGCGCGACGAGCAGGCGCGCGGGGCGACGGTGCACGAGCTGCTGTGGCTCGCGTGGGAGCGCAGCGGGCTCGAGCGCCGCTGGAGCGACACCGCGCGAGGGAACGGGCCGCAGGCCGAGCAGGCCGACCGCGACCTCGATGCGGTGGTGGCGCTGTTCCAGTCGGCGAAGAGATTCGTGGAGCGCCAGGGGGAGCAGCTGCAGGCCGGTCATGCGCAGGTGTTCGCGCGCGGCATCCGCGAGGCGGAGGTGGCCG
The DNA here is from genome assembly GCA_964384455.1 of uncultured Microbacterium sp. Classification (GTDB taxonomy): domain Bacteria; phylum Actinomycetota; class Actinomycetes; order Actinomycetales; family Microbacteriaceae; genus Microbacterium. The sequence continues at coordinate 5,865 of CAYLMS010000021.1, forward strand.
ACGACCGACTGGGTTCGGCGGAGCGCGATGCGGTGAGTGTGCTCACCCCGGCGGCGGCGGTGGGAACCGAGTTCGACACCGTGATCGTGGCGGGCGTGCAGGACGGGGTATGGCCGAACCCGCGGCTGCGCGGCAGCCTGCTGGAGTCGTGGCGGCTGGCGCCGGCGGTCGCGGCCGGCGGCGCGCCGGCCGCGACCGACCGACGCAGGCAGGGCATGCACGACGAGCTGCGACTGTTCGTGCGGGCGCTCTCGCGCGCCCGCACGCGACTGGTGGTGACGGCCGTCGACGACGACGACACCGGGCCGAGCGTGCTTCTGGAGCTGCTGCCCGCCGCCGAGCCGGCGCCGGCGACGATGGCCCATCCGCTGTCGCTGCGCGGGCTGGTGGCGCGGCACCGCCGCGCGCTCACCGATCCCGCGGCATCCGCCCACGAACGACTCCGCGCACCGGGGCAGCTCGCCCTGCTCGCCGACGCGGGCGTGCCCGGTGCCGCCGTCGACGACTGGTACGGCATGGCGGCACCCTCCAGCACGGCTCCGCTGCGCGATCTCGCCGTCGAGCAGGTGCGGGTGTCGCCGTCGCGGCTGGCAACGCTGGAGGAGTGCGCGCTGAACTGGGTGCTCGGCGATCTGGGTGCCGATGCCGGCGGCGTGACCGCGGGTCTCGGCACCATCCTGCACGCCGCGCTCGAGCACGCCGAGACCGCCGACGAGGCGTCGTTGCAGGCGGTCGTCGACGAGCACTGGGGCGAGCTGCAGTTCGAGGCAGGCTGGCGGGAGCGGGCCGAGCGCACCCGCGCGCGCGACCTGGTGCGCCGCCTGTCGCTGTACCTGCGGCGGTTCGAGCAGTCGGGCGGCCGACTGATCGGCGCCGAACCGCACTTCGAGGTGCCCATCACCGAGGGGGTCGTGCTCAGTGGGTACATCGACCGGGTCGAGCTCGACGGCGACGGCCGCATCGTCATCGTCGATCTGAAGACGGGCAAGTCCGAAGCGCAGTCCGACGCCGCCGTGGCCGACAACCCGCAGCTGGCGGCTTATCAGCTCGCCTTCGAGGCCGGGGCGATCCCCGAAGCCGCCGGATATCCGTCGGGCGGTGCGAAGCTGCTCGTGCTGCGGCCTTCCGCGGTGACGAAGGACTACGTCGAGCCGTGGCAGCCCCCGTTCGATGCGGAGCGCCGCGAGGCGTTCCTGAATCGGGTGCGCGGCGCGGTCGAGGTGATGCGCGGCACCGCGTTCGATGCGCCGTTCGAGCAGCACTGCCGCGATGACCACCGCTACGGGCTGTGCCGCATCCACACCGTCAAAGCGGTGAGCGCCCCGTGAGCGCGCCGATCTCGGCCGCGGCGATCGCGGCGGCACTGGGACAGTTCCCCCCCACGGCCGAGCAGGCTGCGGTGATCGAATCGCCGCTCGGGCCGGCGCTCGTGGTCGCGGGCGCGGGCAGCGGCAAGACCGAGACGATGGCGGCGCGCGTGGTGTGGCTGGTCGCCAACTCGCTGGTGCGTCGTGACGAGGTGCTGGGGCTGACCTTCACCCGCAAGGCGGCGGGAGAGCTGGCCGAGCGGGTGCAGACCCGGCTGCGCCGGCTGCACGAGTTCGAGCAGCACGCGCTGCTGGCCGCGCTGCCCCAGCTGCACGCGAGCGGAGCACTCGCGCCGCTGTTCGCCCTCGAGCGCCGTCGCGACGCGCGCGCGGAGCCCGCAGCGGCGCTCGACGCGCAGCGGGCCCTGCTGATCTCGCGGCTGGCCGCCGCCCACGGCGCCGGGGGCGGGCCGAGCGAGCTCGACACACTGCTGCACCGGCCCACCGTGGCGACCTACAACAGCTTCGCCGATTCGGTCGTGCGCGAGCATGCGGTGCGGATCGGGCGGGATGCCGAGGCCGCGGTGCTGAGCGAGTCGGCGGCGTGGCTGCTCATGCGGCGGGTCGTGAACGCGAGCGACGACCCACGGCTGGAGCAGCGCGCCGAGGCCCCGCGCACGATCATCGACGCGGCGCTACGCATCGCGCGCGACGCGGCCGACAACCTGGTCGACCTCGACGAGCTGGCGGCGTTCCCCGCCCGTTTCGCCGAGGTGCTGCTGCGCCCGTCGCAGCGGCGTGGCGTCGGCGTCTACAAAGACGTGCGCGATGCCGCGCACCGGGTCGATGCGCTGGCGCTGCTCGCCGACCTGGCGCGGGCCTACGGGGCGCAGAAGCGGCGGCTGGGCGTGCTCGACTACGCCGATCAGGTCGCCGGGGCGCTGCAGGCGGCGCGCGCCCACCCGGCGGTGAGCGCAGAGCTGCGTGCGCGCTACCGGGTCGTGCTGCTCGACGAGTACCAGGACACCTCGGTGCTGCAGACCGAGCTGCTCGCCGAACTGTTCGGTGGTACCGCGGTGATGGCAGTCGGTGACCCGCATCAGGCCATCTACGGCTGGCGCGGGGCCAGTGCGGGCAACCTCGGCGACTTCGCGGCCGCGTTCGGGCGCGACAGCCGATGCGCCCGCTTCGCGCTGGCCACGAGCTGGCGCAACAGCACCGCCGTGCTGGATGCCGCCAACGCCGTGCTCGCGCCGCTCGCCGCCGAAGGCGGAGTGCAGCGGCTGCGCCCACGGCCGCAGGCGCCCGCGGGCGCGGTGCAGGCCGTGTTCGTACCCGATGTCGATGCCGAGGCTGCGCAGGTGGCGCAGTGGTTCCACGCCGTGCGCACCGAGCGCGCCGGCGCAGGGCTCGGCATCACCGGGGCGGTGCTGTTCCGCAGCAAGCGTCACATGGGGCGGTTCGCCGACGCGCTCGCGGCGCGCGGCATCCCGCACCGCATCCTGGGGCTCGGCGGGCTGCTGGCCACCCCCGAGGTGGTCGACGTGGTGTCGGCGCTACGCGTGATCTGCGATCCCACGGCCGGCTCGGCGCTCGTGCGCCTGCTCTCGGGCCCGCGCTGGGCCATCGGGCTGGCGGATCTGCGACACCTCGGGGCGCTGGCGCGCCGCCTCGCGGAGGGGGAGCAGGGCTCGCTGATCGATGCGCTCGACGTCGTGCTGCGTCGTCGGGCGGACCACGACTGGCTGTCGGCGTTCACTGCCACCGGGCTGGCGCGGCTGCGCGAGGCGGGCGAGGTCTTCGACCGCCTGCGCCGCGCGATGGGACTGCCCGTCCCCGAGCTCGTGCGGCTGATCGAGCTCGAGCTGCGGCTCGACATCGAACTGGCCGCGAACGAGACCCGCGGCCCCGCGCGCACGGCCTCCGCCCAGCTGCGCGCATTCGTCGACGAGCTGCATGCGTTCCTCGCCACCGACGAGTCCGGTTCGCTGCCGAGCTTGCTCGCCTGGCTCGACCATGCCGAACGGCTCGATCAGCTCGCCCCGCGCAGCGAACCGCCTGAGGACGACGTGGTGCAGCTGCTCACGATCCACGGCGCGAAGGGGCTGGAATGGGACGCCGTGGCCGTTGTGCGGATGGTGGACGGCGAGCTGCCGACCGCGCCGAAAGGACTGCGCGGATGGCTTGACTTCGGGGTGCTGCCGTACGAGTTCCGCGGCGACCGTGCCTGGCTGCCGTCGCTGGCGTGGGAGGGGCGGGCGGCGCCGACCCAACAGGACCTGGTGGCGGCGATCACCGCGTTCGGCGACGCCCACCGCGACCGGCAGCGCGACGAGGAGACCCGGCTGTGCTACGTCGCGGTGACCCGCGCGCGCGAGCGGCTGCTGCTGACCGGATCGAGCTGGGCCGGCGGCACCCGGCCGAGGCCGGTCAGTCCGCTGCTGGCGGCCATCGCCGACGAGCTGCAACTCGAGCTGGACGTGCCTGATCCGGGGGAGAACCCGTACTCCGGTCGTGGTGGAGTGCTGAGCTGGCCGCTCGACCCGCTCGGCGCACGCCGCGCCGCGGTGACGCGGGCAGCGCACGTGGTGGAGCTCGCCCGCTCCGCACCGCCGGCCGATGCCGATGCCGATGCCGAGCTCGAGCTGCTGCTGGCCGAGCGCGCGGTGCGGCTCACGCCGCGCACGGGCACTGCGCCGCAGCGGTTGCCCGCGTCGCGCTACCACGAGTTCGTCGCCGACTATCCGCGGGCTGCGGCCGCCGCGCTGCGCCCCGTGCCGGAGCGCCCTTTCGAGCGCACCCGGGTCGGCACGCTGTTCCATGCCTGGGTGGAGCACCGCTCCGGGCTGCGCGGCACCGGCGGCTCGCTCGACGACGGCCTGTGGGAGTCGGACGGCGCCGACGAGGCATCCACGGCCACCCTGCGCGACCAGGAGCAGTTGCAGGCGTTGAAGGCGGCCTTCGAAGCGTCCGAATGGGCGCCGCTGCAGCCGATCGCCGTGGAACAGCAGATCGAGTTCACCGACAGCGCGCTGGACGGTTCGTCGCGCGTGCTGGTGTGCCGCCTCGACGCGGTGTACCGTCGCGCGGGCCGCATCGAGATCGTGGACTGGAAGACCGGACGCCCGCCGCAGACGGCGGCTGACCGGGAGGAGCGGATGGTGCAGCTGCAGCTGTACCGCCGCGCCTACCACGAGCGGCACGGCGTGCCGCTGGCCGAGATCGATGTGGTGCTGTTCTATGTGGGCGACGGCGTGGTGCTGCGCGGCTGACGGCTACGACGACGCCCAGCGGCGCAGCGCCTCGCGGGAGGCCCGGTCGGCCTCTGCGGCATCCGCTGCGGCGTCGTGGCGAGCATCGGTCTCGGTGTCGATCTCGGTGTCGGTCTCGACGAACTGCGCCAGCTCTTCGCGGCTGTAGGCGTCCGTCTGCAGCGACGTGTCGGTCTCGGGCGCCGCCGCGACGCGATCGGCGGCCGACAGGGCGTCGTCTACCTCGGCGGACGTGTCGCCAGGGGCCGCCAGCAGATCGTCGCCGCGCACGTTCTCGGCCAGCGCATCCAGCAGGCCCACGGCGTCCTCGATGATCTCCAGCCTCCGGCTGCGGCTGCCGTGCAGCAGCCACTTCGCGAACTCGAGCTCGGCATACAGCCTGCTGCGCGCGCGCAGCCAGGCGTCGGGGGAGCGGTGCGCCGCCTGCAGGTAGCCCGCGAGCACATCGTCAGCGGCCTGAGGCGCCGAGGCCAACCAGTGCAGGTCGACCGCAGGGTCGCCGACGCCGAGGGCGTGCCAGTCGAGCAGACCCGACACGGCCGGTCCCGACTCGGTGTCCTCGAACAGGAACGACGCTGCGCCGGCACCGCCAAGGGTCACCGTCGATTCGAAGCGCCACAGCGGGTCGTTGGCCACCGCCGCGCGCCAGCGCTGCGCGAGCGTGTGCGGCACCTTGCCCGTGCTCGCCGCCGATTCGATCAGCGCCGCGACCTCGACGCGCACCTCCTCGGGGGTGCGCTGGGGCAGCCCCTCGGCGCGCACCACCGAGGTGGGCAGCGCATGCACGGCGGCCAGTGCGCGGCCCGCCGAGGTGGCTGCGCCGTCGCCGGCGGGCAGGTGCGACCCGTCGATCTGGTAGCCCGGCAGCAGATCGGTGACCAGTGCCCGCACGTCGCCGAGCCCCGCCTCGCCCAGCAATTCGGGTGCGCGCAGCCCGAGCAGCTCGCGCACCCCGGGGCTGAGCGCGCGCAGCGCGAGGGCTTCCGCTGCGAGCTCGCGCGCCGCGTCGGCATCGACCGGTGCGCGCACCACCAGAGTGCGTCCGTCCTCCGTGGTCACCACCGCGGCGTCGTGGCGACCGGCCCCGTGCGCGGTCAGTTCACCCGCGCCGACCACGCGCACGCGCGGCAGGGCCGACACCGCCGCCGCGGCTAGAGTGAGGGGAGAGCGTGCCATGCCCCCAGGGTAATCGGGCCCGTGCGAGCGCTCCTGCGCCACGCCCGCGAGGAGGGTTCTGGATGACGCAAGGCGATCAGGTGCGCGCACCGCTGGCGCGCGGCGCGCTCGACCGCGCGGCCGCAGAGCGCGCCGACGAGTCGCTCCTCGTCGCAGCGCGCGCCGATCCTGCCACCCGCGTGCTCGTGCTGCACGACGATGCCGCGCCGCTATCCGGTGCCGACGCGCTGCACTATGTCAGCCCGACCGCGGTGCCGGCGGGCGCCGAGTGGGCGTTCCTCGGGCGCACTGCTCACGGAGTCGCCGTGCTGCTTGCCGCCTTCGACGCGGCGGCGCGCACCCCGCTCGTCGCACCGGCCGGCTGGGGTCGCCTGCGCACGGTCGGCGGCGCGCTCGGCGCCCTCGACGCCGCAACGTTCGTGCAGGGACTGAGCCTCGGTCGCTGGCTGCTGGACTCCCCGTTCTGTCCGGCGTGCGGCACGCGCACGCACGCGCACACGGCAGGCTGGTCGCGGCTGTGCCCCGCCTGCGGCCGCGAGCACTTCCCGCGCACCGATCCGGCCGTCATCGTCG
>CAYLMS010000022.1:0-12134 GCA_964384455.1 uncultured Microbacterium sp.
CCGGGATCGGCGTCTGCTGGCCGGTCACCCGCGACTCGTACGACGGGAACCGCAGCCAGCCCTCGAACCGGTCGCCGGCGACGGTGCCGCGGACCGAGCGGGACTGGCCGTCGCGGTCGACGAAGTAGAACGACAGGGTGGCGCCGGAGAGCGTCGCGGAGAGCAGCGGCTGCGGGTCCCCGCCGAGCGACAGCGTCCCGCCGACGCGCTGCAGCGACTGCGCGACGTCGGCTGTGTCGGTGGGCATCAGGTCGAACACGGAGCGCACGTTCTGTGCGGCCGAGGCGATCACGTTGAGGTCGCGCAGCTCCCACTGCGCGTCGTGCAGTTCGAGGCTCAACTCCAGGTCCCGAGTCAGGTCGGCCTTGGTGACGGCATCCACCGCGTCGACGACGGACGCGGCGCGCACCTCGGCGAGCGCGGCGCGGGTGGCCTCGGCCAGCTGCTCGATGCCTGCCGGAGACAGATCCTCCAGCCGATCGTTGTGCTCGGCGCGCCCGAGATAGGTGGCCGTGCTCGGGCTCAGTGCGCACAGCGTGTCGACCCACCTCTCGGCGATCGCGTCGAGCGGGGTCGGGGTGCGCTGGGCGTCTGTCATGCTTCGAGCCTAGGCAACCGCCGCCGCGCGGACAACGCGGTCAGTGGGCGGCGTCGTCCCAGTCGGCGCCGTGGCCGATCTGCACGTCCAGTGGCACCGAGAGCACGGCGGCATCGCCCATGCGGTCGCGCACGATGCGTTCCGCCGCATCCCACTCCCCGGGCGCGACCTCGACCACCAGTTCGTCGTGGATCTGCAGCAGCACCCGCGACTGCAGCTGCGCTGCGGCGAACTCGTCATGGATGCGGCACAGTGCGATCTTCATGATGTCGGCGGCACTGCCCTGGATGGGCGCGTTCAGCGCGGCGCGCTCCGCGTTCTCGCGCAGCACCCGGTTGGGGCTCGCCAGGTCGGGGAACGGGCGCCGCCGGCCGAAGATGGTCTCGGTGTAGCCGTCGATGCGGGCGCGCTCGACCGAACGGCGCAGGTAGTCGCGCACGGCGCCGAAGCGCAGGAAGTACTCGGTCATCAGCTGCTTGGCCTCGGACTGCTCGATGCGCAGCTGCTTGGACAGCCCGAACGCCGACAGCCCGTAGACGAGGCCGTACGACATGGCCTTCACCTTCGTGCGCATGCCCGCGTCGACGTCTTCCGGCGCGACACCGAACACGCGCGACCCGACGAAGCGGTGCGTGTCCTCGCCGGAGTTGAACGCCTCGATCAGCCCGGGGTCTTCGGACAGGTGCGCCATGATGCGCATCTCGATCTGCGAATAGTCGGCGGTCAGCAGCGCCTCGTAGCCGTCGCCTGCCTCGAATGCGGCCCGGATGCGGCGGCTCTCCGCCGTGCGCACGGGGATGTTCTGCAGGTTCGGGTCGGTGCTCGAGAGCCTTCCGGTCTGGCTGCCCGTCTGCAGGTACGTGGTGTGCACGCGCCCGTCGGCGCCGATAGCCGCGTCAAGGGTCTCGATGATTTGGCGCAGCTTCGTGGCCTCACGGTGCTGCAGCAGCAGGTCGAGGAACGGATGCGGGCTGGTCTCCTGCAGATCGGCGAGCACCGCGGCATCCGTCGAGTATCCCGTCTTCGTCTTGCGGGTCTTCGGCAGCCCGAGGTCGTCGAACAGCACCTCCTGCAGCTGCTTCGGCGAACCAAGGTTCACCTCGCGCCCGATGGCCGCGTAGGCCTGCTGAGCCACGGCGTCGGCACGCGCGCCGAGCTCGGCGGAGAACGACGAGAGTTTGGCATGCGACACGGTCACCCCTGCCAGCTCCATGTCGGCGAGCGCCGAGAGCGTGGGCAGTTCGATGTCTGTGAGCACCTCGGCCACGCGGGCGGGCAGCTCGGCCCGCAGCACGTCGGCGACGCGCAGGGTGTACCAGGCCAGCTGAGCGGGTGTAGCGCCTTCGGTCTCGGGCACGAGCTGCGCCGGGTCGGCCTCGGGCAGCTTCTCGTCGAGGCAGCGCTCGACGAGGTCGCCGAGCGTCTTGTCGGGAAAGCTCGGCCGCAACAGGTAGCCGGCCAGCAGCGTGTCGAACGCGATGCCGCCGAGCTCGGCGCCCGTGCGGCGCAGCGCCTTCAGCTGCGGCTTCGCGTCGTGCAGCACCTTCGGCGCAGGCGAGGCCAGCCACGGCCGCAGCGGCTCGGCGGCGGCCCAGTCGAGTTCGATCGCGTCGGTCGCGGTGGCCAGGCCGACCCGCAGCGGCAGTCCGGCCCCGACCGTGAGGGTGACCCCGACTGCGATGTCGGTGCCGACCGCGGCCGCCCAGTCGGCGGCCTCGGCGCCGCTGGCCTCGCGCACGACGGGCGCGACGGCCCCGGCGGGGCGCTGTGCCGCGTCGTGCTCTGCGCCACCAGTGCCGCCGGCGAGTTCGGCCAGCCGCGGCAGCAGGGCGCGGAACTCGAGCCGGGCGAACACGTCGCGCACGGCCTGTGCGTCGATCGGCTGCACGGCGAGATCGCCCGGCCCCACCGGCAGCTCGACGTCGGTGCGCAGCCGGTTGAGCGCGCGGTTGCGGCGCACGTCGTCGAGATGCGCGCGCAGATTGCCGCCCACCACCCCGGTGACGGCATCCGCACCGTCGAGCAGCGCGTCGAGCGAACCGAACTGGGTGATCCATTTCACCGCCGTCTTCTCGCCCACCTTCGGCACCCCCGGCAGGTTGTCGCTGGTCTCGCCGACGAGCGCGGCGATATCGGGGTACTGCTCGGGCGGCACGCCGTAGCGGTCGATCACCGCCTGCCGGTCGTAGCGCTTGAGCTGCGACACCCCCTGCACATTCGGATACAGCAGGGTCACGTCGTCGTTGACGAGCTGGATGGTGTCGCGGTCGCCCGAGCACACCAGCACCTCGTAGCCCTGCGCGGCGCCCTCGCTGGCGAGGGTGGCCAGGATGTCATCCGCCTCGATCTGCTCCTGCGCGAGCACCGTGATGCTCATCGCCGCGAGGCATTCCTTGAGCAGCGGGATCTGGCCCTGGAACGGTGCGGGTGTCTCGGCACGATTCGCCTTGTACTCCGGGTACACGTCTGTGCGGAACGAGTGCCTCGACGTGTCGAACGCGACTGCCAGGTGGGTGGGCCGCTCGGCCTTGATCAGGTTGATCAGCATCGCGAGGAAGCCGTAGATGCCGTTGGTGTGCTGCCCGTCCTTCGTGGTGAAGTTCTCGACCGGCAGTGCATAGAACGCGCGATAGGCGAGCGAATGCCCGTCGACGACCAGCAGGATAGGCTTTGCGGCATCCGTCACCCTGCAAGCCTAGCCAGGGCCGACGACGTCGCCCGCGACCGTGCGCGAGGAGCATGAATGACCGTTGTCCCCGATGAGGCGGCTGCCGGGCTGGAGTGGGTGCGCACCTTCGGCAACGACGCGCTCGGCGAGAAGCTCGGGCTGCGCTGGGTGGAATTCGCCGACGAACGCGCTGTGGCGACCATACCGGTGAGCGGGAACACGCAGCCCGTGGGCTTGCTGCACGGTGGCGCGTTCGTGGTGCTGGCCGAATCGCTGGGGTCGGTGCACGCCAGCTGGCTGGCCGGTGCCGGCCGGATGGCGGTAGGCGTCGATGTCAACGCCACCCATACGCGCGCTGCGCGCGCGGGTCTGGTCACGGGCGTCTGCACCCCGCTGCACGTCGGGCGGTCGATGATGGTGCACGAGATCGTGTGCCTCGACGATCAGGGGCGGCGCTGCTCGACCGTGCGCATCACCAACATGATCGTCGACGCGCCCGAGCGCACGCACCGCTGACCGCGGCGCGCGCAGCGGCGGGGCGGTCAGGCCTTTTTGGGGGCCAGTTGTTCGATGATGGCCTTCGCGACATCCTGCATGGTCAGGCGGCGGTCCATCGACGCCTTCTGGATCCAGCGGAAGGCCTCGGGCTCGCTGAGGCCCATCTTCTCGTTGAGCAGACCCTTGGCGCGGTCGACGAGCTTGCGCGTCTCGAAGCGCTCCACCATGTCGGCCACCTCGGCCTCGAGGGTGATGATCTGCTCGTAGCGGGCCAGGGCGATCTCGATCGCCGGCAGCAGGTCGTTCGGGGTGAACGGCTTGACCACATAGGCCAGCGCCCCGGCTTCGCTCGCGCGTTCGACGAGCTCCTTCTGGCTGAAGGCGGTGAGCAGCACGACCGGCGCGATGTGGTTCTTGCTGAGCTTCTCGGCCGCGGAGATGCCGTCGAGCTGCGGCATCTTCACGTCCATCACCACGAGGTCGGGGCGCAATTCGGTGGCCAGCGCCACAGCGGTCTCGCCGTCGCCCGCCTCGCCGACGACGTCGAAGCCGTTGTCACGCAGGATCTCGACGATGTCGAGCCGGATGAGCGACTCGTCCTCGGCGACGACGACACGACGAGGGGCGGATGCCGCGGGCGTAGGGTTCTGATCCGGCTCGGTCACCTTCACATCTTAGGACAGGCCAGGATGCCCCCGAGGTGCCGGTGCGCCGGCGTGCGTGCGGTATCGTCGGATCGCACTGGCCGGTGTGGCGGAATGGCAGACGCGACCGACTCAAACTCGGTTGCCCGCGAGGGCGTGTGGGTTCGACTCCCACCACCGGCACGACAGACGGATGGCGGGCGCCCCCCTCAGGGCGCCCGCCATCCGTGTTCGGTGAGGCTCAGTCGTCCTCGATGGTGCGCACGACGCTCGTGTTCGGGTCGGGCATGGAGGCGACCTCTTCGGGCGAGCGCACGTCGATGCCGGCGGGCGCCTTCTTGTCGAGCTCGGGCGGCAGTTCCAGCGGTCGACGCGAGTAGTAGCGCTTGGCCTTCGGGTAGAAGATCAGCAGCGGGATCACACCCACGATAATCAGTCCTACGCCGAGGATGTTGACGATCACGGTATTGGTAGGGATGGCCGCGAAGAAGATCCATCCCATGAATACCGCTCCGGCTGCGGGCCACAGCCCGATCAGCAGGAAGTTCTTCACCGAGCGGAACAGCACCTTGCGATAGGCCACGATCACGGCCACGCCGGCGAGCGTGTAGTAGAACGCGATCTGCATGCCGATCGACGAGATGGCGTTGCCCATGATGGCACCGACGCTGTCGCTGAGCACGTTCGAGCCGATGAACAGGATCAGCGACACACCGAGAATGATGAGCGTGGCGAACGCCGGAGTCTTCCAGCGGCGGTGCACGGTGCCGAACACCTTCGGAATGGTGTGGTCCCGGCCCATCGCGAACAGTGTGCGGGTGACCTGGATGAGGGTCGTCTCCAGGGTGGCGATGGTGGACAGCGCGACTGCGATGATGAGGATCTTGCCGCCGATTCCCGGCCAGATCACGTCACCGAGCACAGACAGGATGTTGGCGCTGTTCTTCTCGATTGTCTTGGCGGGAAGCATGATCAGGGTCGCGATCGTGAAGATCTCGAACAGCACGAACACGATCGCCACGCCGATCAGGCCCGCCGAACCGGCGGCCTTGTGGCCATCCTTCGTCTCCTCGTTCAGGTTGGACGCGACGTCCCAGCCCCAGTAGTAGAACGCAGCGACCAGTGCTGCGCCGACGAAGACATTCGGTCCGCTCAGATGCGCAAAGGTCAGCCAATCCCACGAGAAGTTGGGTCCGGCGTGGTTGGTCACCGACGCCCGGTACAGCGCGAGACCGGCGAACAGCACAAGGATTGCCACCTCGATCAGCGACATGATCCACTGGGCGCGTGCGGTCACGTGCACGCCGAAATAGACGCATGCCACCATCACCACGAACCACAGTGCACCCACCCCTGTGATCAGCGGCGTGTTCGAAGCCTGGCTCGGATCGAACAGCGACACGGTCATCGCGCCGGCGGGCAGTGCTCCCGCGACCATGAAGATCGTCGCGGAGATCACGAGTGCCCACCCGGAGAGGAACCCCAGCGCCGGGTGCAGCGCGCGCGCGACCCACGAGTAGGCGGCGCCCGCGTTCACGTCCGCACGCCCGAGGTACAGGAATGCCCAGGCGATACCGAGCATCGGGATGCCGCACCACAACAGCGCGGCCGGGGCGCCGAGGCCGGCGACGCCGACGAGGGTCGCCGTCGTAGCGGCGATGGAGTAGGCCGGCGCGCTGCCGGCGACCGCCATCACGATCGAACTCGCTGCGCCGACGCCGTCGGCCTGCAGCTTGTGGTCTCCTGGGGCGCCCGCAGGCGCCTGAGACTGGGTCTGGGTCATTCCTCTTCCTCACTGCCGTCCACGTCGACGGCAGAGGAACGCTACACCCGAGGAGGGGTGGTGTGCGAGCAGCGCCGCGCGTATTTGTGAGGAAATCCTCTGGAACCGGACAATTCGACTGGTCGTGCTTGCGGCGCCACGATCACGCCCGAGAGCGGCTGGTCGCACTCAGTGCCACCAGCGCGCCGATCACGGCGGTGGTCGCGGCGACGGCAACCTCCGCCGTGGTGACCGCAGCCAGCGGCACGATCAGCCAGGGCAGCGCGATGCCGGCGGGCCCCCAGCGGGCCACGGTTCGCCAGGCGGCGCCGTAGCGCAGCGTCACGGCGCTGCTGGCGACGAAGAACAGACTCACTCCCCCGGCGATGCACATGGCTGCAGCAAGCGGCATCCGCTGACCGGTCGCGGCGACCGCGGTGCCGAGCCCCGCAGCATACAGTGTGACGCCCGCGACCAGCAGGTAGGGCAGGTACATCACGGTGTCGCGCAGCCCGGCCAGGCCGCTGTGCGCCTGCAGCCGGCGCAGCCCGCGCTCCAGCGCCTCGGTCGATCGCCCGAAGAACACCCACGCCAGCAGGGCGATCCCGGCGAAGGCGAGCAGCGCGGTCACGCCCGTGGACACGCTCCAGTGCACGGCGAACGGGGTGATCACCGACAGCACAGATTCGCCGAACACGATCACGACCAGCAGTTCGACCCGCTCCACGGCATGACCGAGATCGAGCCGGGCGGCGAGCCACTCGGAGCGCCGCCCGATGCCAGCAAGCAGCACCACTTCGAGGGCGACGGCCACCACCCACAGCGCGTAGCGGGCGGTCGCAGGCACGGCGATCGAGCTCAGCCACAGCGCCACCGGCACGAGGTTGTAGAGCACCGGGCGCCACCACACCACCCCGATCGTGCGCCGCTTGAGGAACCAGGGCAGCATCCAGACCAGCCGGATCAACGCGTTGCCCGCGGCGAACGCCGCCGCGCGGTCGCCGAACGCCTGCGGCACCGCCGCCGCCATCAGCCCGATCGCCGCCATCGCCACTGCCACGGCCACCCAGATCGCCGGCGTCACGCGCGCGCCGAACAGGTTCATCGTGACGCTCGCGTTGACCCACGCCCACCACGCGGCGGCGAGCAGCACGAAGAACCCGACGGCGTCGAGCACGCCGGGCGTGCCGTGCATGGTGCGCGCGATCTGCCCGATGCACACGACCATCACGAGGTCGAAGAACAGCTCGAGCCAGTGCACCCGCCGACCGGCGGCCACGGGCGCGTCGTCGCTCACGCCGTCAGCCTAGGGGACGGCTACTTCGCGTGCTCCTGGTAGATCGGCGCCTTGCCGTGCAGCGCGTCGCCGACGCTGTGCACGCGAATGTCGTTCGTCGAGCCGATCAGCCCGGGAGGAGAGCCCGAGATCACCACGACCTTGTCGCCCACCTTGGCGAGGTCGTTGCTGATCAGGTGGTCGTCGACCTGGATGAACATGCGGTCGGTGTGCGGCACATGCTCGACCAGGGTCGACTGGATGCCCCACGTCAGCGCCATCCGCCGGCGGATGGCCGGGTCGGTGGCGTAGGCGATCATCGGGATCTTCGGCCGCAGCCGCGACATGCGGCGCGCGGAATCCCCCGACTCGGTGAAGATGCACAGATACTTCGCCTCGACGAAGTCCGCCACCTCGTTGGCAGCGAGGGTGAGGATGCCGCCCTGCGTGCGCGGCGTGCTGTGCAGCGGCAGGATGCGCTCCAACCCGTGGTCCTCGGTGGACTCGATGATGCGGGCCATGGTCTGCACCGTGACGACGGGGTACTCCCCCACGCTCGTCTCGCCGGAGAGCATCACGGCGTCGGCGCCGTCGAGCACCGCGTTGGCGACATCCGATGCCTCGGCGCGGGTGGGCACCGGCGCGTGGGTCATCGACTCGAGCATCTGGGTGGCGACGATCACGGGCTTGGCCATGCGCCGGCACAGCTCCACGGCGTGCTTCTGCACGATCGGCACCGCCTCCAGCGGCAGTTCCACGGCGAGGTCGCCGCGGGCGACCATGATGCCGTCGAACGCGTCGATGATCTCCTCCAGGTGCTCCACGGCCTGCGGCTTCTCGATCTTGGCGATCACCGGCACGTGCCGGCCCTCCTCCGCCATGATCACGTGCACGCGCTGCACGTCTTTCGCGTCGCGCACGAACGACAGAGCCACCAGATCGGCGCCGATGCGCAGCGCCCAGCGCAGGTCGGCCTCGTCCTTCTCGCTCAGCGCGGGCACGCTGACCGCGACCCCGGGCAGGTTGATGCCCTTGTTGTTCGACACCTGGCCGCCGACGATCACCTCGGTGGTCACGGCCACGCCGTCGGTGGCGGTGACCTTGACGCGCACCTTGCCGTCGTCGATGAGCAGGTCGTCGCCCGGGCGCACGTCGGCGGGCAGCCCCTTGAACGTGGTCGACACGAGCTCCTTGGTGCCCGGCACGTCGGCGGTGGTGATCGTGAAGACGTCGCCGGCGGCGAGCTCATGGGGGCCGTCGGCGAAGCGGCCCAGCCGGATCTTCGGACCCTGCAGATCGACCAGCACCGCCACGGCACGATCGGCGTCGTCGGCGGCGCGACGCACGTTGGCGAAATTCGCCTCGTGCACGGCGTACTCGCCGTGGCTCAGGTTCAGCCGGGCCACGTCGACACCGGCGTCGATGATCGCGCGGACCATCTCATAGCTCGAGGTGGCGGGTCCGAGGGTGGCGACGATCTTCGCGCGTCTCATGTAGTGATGCTCCGTGGTGGCGGGGGGAATGCGTGGCAAGCCTACGCGTGGGTCAGGCCGATGGCGACATCGGTCGGCCGCACCGGCGAGGGTAGTGAGGTCTCGCCCATGAGGTACGCGTCGGCCGCGGCCGCCGCGGCCCGGCCCTCGGCGATCGCCCACACGACGAGCGACTGGCCGCGCCCCGCGTCGCCTGCGACGAAGACACCGGCGGTGTCGGTCTGGTAGTCCTGCGCCCGCTCGAGCAGCCCGCCGGCGGTGAAGCGGGCGCCGAGCTGCTGTTCGATGGTCTCGCGCTCCGGGCCGGTGAAGCCCATCGCGATCAGCACCAGGTCGGCCGGGATGTCGCGCTCGGTGCCCGGTTGCGGCACGCGGCGCCCATCGACGAACGCGGTCTCGGCCACGCGCAGCGCGCGCACCTCACCGCCCTCGTCGCCGAGGAAGGCGACGGTGGATGCCAGGTAGGCCCGCTCACCGCCCTCCTCGTGCGCCGACTGCACCTCGAACAGCGTCGGCGACATAGGCCACGGCTGGTGGTCGGGGCGGTCCTGGGGAGGGCGGCGGCCGATCGCGAGGCTGGTCACGCTCAGTGCACCTTGGCGGTGCGCGGTGCCGATGCAGTCGGCGCCGGTGTCGCCGCCGCCGATCACCACCACGTGCTTGCCCTCGGCGTGCAGCTGGTTGGGCACCGGATCGCCGGCCGTCGCGTGATTGGATTCCACCAGGTACTCCATCGCGAAGTGCACGCCAGAAAGGTCGCGGCCCGGGATCGGCAGCTCGCGCGGCACGGTGGCTCCGGTGGCGACGACCACGGCGTCGTAGCGGCGGCGCAGGTCGTCCCAGGCGATGTCTCGGCCGATCTCGACGCCCGCGCGGAAACGGGTGCCCTCGTCCTGCATCTGCCGCAGGCGTGCGTCGATGTGGTGCTTCTCCATCTTGAAGTCGGGGATGCCGTAGCGCAGCAGCCCGCCGATGCGGTCGTCGCGCTCGAACACGGCCACCGTGTGGCCCGCCCGGGTGAGCTGCTGGGCGGCGGCGAGCCCTGCGGGGCCCGAGCCCACGATCGCGACCGTCTTGCCGGTGAGTCTGCCGGGCGGCTGGGGCTCCACCCAGCCGCTGGCGAACGCCTGATCGACGATGAACTGCTCGGTCTGCTTGATCGTCACGGCGGGCTGATTGATGCCCAGCACGCAGGCACTCTCGCACGGTGCCGGGCACAGCCGCCCGGTGAAGTCGGGGAAGTTGTTCGTCGCATGCAGCCGGTCGCTCGCCGCCCGCGCCTCCCCCAGCCGGGTGAGGTCGTTCCACTCCGGGATCAGGTTGCCCAGCGGGCAGCCCTGATGGCAGAACGGCACTCCGCAGTCCATGCAGCGCGCCGCCTGCCTGCGCACGATCGCCGGGTCGGCCTGTTCGTACACCTCGCGGAAGTCCATGATCCGCACCGGCACCGGCCGCCGCGGCGGCAGTTCGCGCTGCGTGACTGTGAGAAAGCCCTTGGGATCAGCCACCGGTCACCTCCAGGATGCGATGCCAGACGACGTCGCCGTCCGGGTCGAGGCCCTCGGCGATCGCGACCTTGCGGGTCTGCAGCACCGCCGCGTAGTCGCGCGGCAGCACCCGCACGAAGTTGTCGCACTCCGTGTCGAAATCGGCCAGCAGTCGCTCAGCCAGCGCCGAATCGGTGTGCCGTACATGCTGAGTGAGCAGATCACGCAGCATCTCCACATCGCCCGCGCCGAGCGGGCCGAGTTCCAGTTCACCGGATGCCAGTGCCTCGCGGTTGACCAGCGCGCTGTCGAGCCGGTGCACATAGGCCATGCCGCCCGACATGCCGGCCCCGAGGTTGCGGCCGGTGGTGCCGAGGATGACGGCGAGCCCGCCGGTCATGTACTCCAGCGCATGATCGCCGACGCCTTCGACGACGGCGGTGGCCCCGGAGTTGCGCACGAAGAACCGCTCCCCCACCACTCCCGAGAGGAACATGGTGCCGCTGGTGGCGCCGTAGCCGATCACGTTGCCCGCGATCACGTTGCGGCTGGCGTCGAACGTCGCCGCACGCGGCGGCCGGATCGCGATCTGGCCGCCGGACAGGCCCTTGCCGACGTAGTCGTTGGCGTCGCCCTCGAGGTGCAGGGTGATGCCTGCGGGCATGAACGCGCCGAGCGACTGGCCGGCCGAGCCGGTGAGGTTCACCACGATCGATCCGGTGGGCAGCCCGTGCTGGCCGTGCCGGCGGGTGACCTCGTGACCGAGCAGGGTGCCCACGGCGCGCGCGGTGTTGCGGATCGGCAGGTCGAGTTCGAGCGTGCCGCCGTGGTCGAGCACCTGCTGGGCGCGCTCGATCACCGACACGTCGAAGTGCGCGGCCAGATCGTGCTGCTGGGGCTGCAGATTGCGGCGGGGTTCGTCGTCGTCGAACTCCGGCCCGGCGAGCACCGGCGACAGATCGAGCCCCGCCGTCTTGTAGTGCGCGACCGCGCGGTCGACGTCGAGCAGTTCGTTGCGTCCGATCGCCTCCTCGAGGCTGCGCAGCCCCAGTGCGGCCAGGTGCTCGCGCACCTCCTCGGCGATGAACTCCATGAAGTTCACGACGAACTCCGGCTTGCCGGTGAAGCGTTCGCGCAGCAGCGGGTTCTGCGTCGCCACCCCGACGGGACACGTGTCGAGGTGGCACTTGCGCATCATGATGCAGCCTGACACCACCAGCGGGGCGGTGGCGAAGCCGAACTCCTCGGCGCCCAGCAGCGCGCCGATGACGACATCCCGGCCCGTCTTGAGCTGACCGTCGACCTGCACCACCACGCGCGAACGCATGCCGTTGAGCATCAGGGTCTGCTGCGTCTCGGCCAGGCCCAGCTCCCACGGCGTGCCGGCGTGCTTGAGCGAATTCAGCGGCGCGGCCCCGGTGCCGCCGTCGTGGCCCGAGACCAGGATGACGTCGGCCAGCGCCTTAGCCGTGCCCGCGGCCACCGCACCGATGCCCGACTGGCTCACCAGCTTGACGTGCACACGCGCGCGGGGGTTCGCGCGCTTGAGGTCGAAGATCAGCTGCTTGAGGTCTTCGATCGAGTAGATGTCGTGGTGCGGCGGCGGCGAGATGAGTCCCACGCCCGCCGTGCCGCCGCGCGTACGCGCGATCCACGGATACACCTTGGCCGACGGCAGTTGGCCGCCCTCGCCCGGCTTGGCGCCCTG
>CAYLMS010000023.1:0-12055 GCA_964384455.1 uncultured Microbacterium sp.
CGTCGGCGCCGCCGTTGGTGAAGAACACCTTGTCGAGGTCGCCCGGAGCGACTTCGGCGATCAGCCGGGCGAGCTCGTTGCGCACGTCGTTGGCCATCGACGGCTGGATGGTCGCCATCCGCCCCGCCTGCTCCTGGATCGCGGCGACCAGGTCGGGATGCTGGTGCCCCAGGTTGAGGTTGACCAGCTGCGACGAGAAGTCGAGGTAGCTGTTGCCCGCGTAGTCCCAGAACGTCGAACCGGCGCCGCCCGCCACCGGCAGCGGGTCGATCAGCGCCTGTGCACTCCACGAGTGGAACACGTGCGCCCGGTCGCCGGCGCGCACGCGCGCGTCGGCCTCGAGGTCGGAGGTGGCGACGGATGCCGTGGCGAGGATGTCTGTCATGTCTGGTCCCTCTGTGTGGTGAAGGCGCGGTGTGCGCGCGTGGATGGGCGCGCAGACCGCGGGTCGGTCAGTTGTTCTGCGGGAATCCGAGGTTGATGCCGCCGTGCGTGGCCGGGTCGAGCCACCGGCTCGTGATCGCCTTCTCGCGAGTGAAGAAGTCGAACCCGTGTGCGCCGTAGGCCTTGGCGTCGCCGAACAGCGAAGCCTTCCAGCCGCCGAACGAGTGGTAGGCCACCGGCACCGGGATGGGCACGTTGATGCCGATCATGCCGACCTGCACCTCGTGCTGGAAGCGCCGTGCCGCCCCGCCGTCGTTCGTGAAGATCGCGGTGCCGTTGCCGAACTCGCCGGAGTTGATCAGGTCGAGCCCCTCCTGGAACGTCGCCACCCGCACGATCGACAGCACCGGCCCGAAGATCTCCTCGCGGTAGGCGCGCGAGGTGGTGGGCACATTGTCGAGCAGCGTGGGTCCGAAGAAGAATCCGTCTTCGTGGCCGGCCACGGTGCACGAGCGTCCGTCGACGACGATGTCGGCGCCGTCCGCCTCGGCGATGTCGACGTACGACGACACCTTGTCGCGGTGCACCGCCGAGATGAGCGGCCCCATGTCGGGCTCGCCGTCGGCGCCGCCCGCGCCGTTGCCGATGCGCAGCGCGGCGATGCGCTCGCGGATCTTGCCGATCAGGGTGTCGGCCACCGGCTCGACGGCCAGCAGCACCGAGATCGCCATGCAGCGCTCACCGGCGGCGCCGTAGCCGGCGTTGACGGCCTGGTCGGCGACGAGGTCGAGGTCGGCGTCGGGCAGCACCAGCATGTGGTTCTTCGCGCCGCCGAGAGCCTGCACGCGCTTGCCAGCCTTCGATGCGGTCTCGTAGATGTACTGTGCGATCGGGGTAGAGCCCACGAACGAGATCGACTGCACCACCGGGCTGTGCAGCAGCCCGTCGACGGCGAGCTTGTCGCCCTGCAGCACGGTGAACACGCCGTCCGGCAGGCCGGCATCCTTCCACAGCTGCGCGATCCACAGCGCGGCCGACGGATCCTTCTCGCTCGGCTTGAGCACGACCGCGTTTCCGGCGGCGATCGCAATGGGGAAGAACCACATCGGCACCATGACGGGGAAGTTGAACGGGCTGATGATGCCCACCACGCCGAGCGACTGCTTCAAGGTGTAGACGTCGATGCCCGTGGACGCGTTCTCCGAGTAGCCGCCCTTGATCAGGTGGGGGAACCCGCAGGCCAGTTCGACGACCTCCTGGCCGCGCAGGATCTCGCCCATCGCGTCGGAGACCACCTTGCCGTGCTCGGCGGTGATGATGTGCGCGAGCTCGCCCTTGCGGGCGTTGAGCAGCTCGCGGAACGCGAACAGCACGGCCTGACGCTTGGCGATCGAGTAGCTGCTCCAGACGCGGTGGCCGCGCTCGGCGGAGGCGATGGCCTCGGCGATCTCGGCGTCGTCGGCAAGCGCGACCTCAGCGGTGATCGCGCCGGTGGCCGGGTTGAACACGGGCGCGGTGCGTCCACTCGACGAGGTGCGCTCGGCGCCGTCGATCCAATGACCGATCACGCGGGTGCGGGTCTCGGCGGGTGCGGCGCCGGTGGCGATGTCGGTGAAGCTCATGGGGTCCCTTCGTGTCCGGACAGATCGTGCGGTGATCGTCTAGGCTTGTCTTTCAAGTGTCACCCTGAGGAGATGGCAAGCATCATGGCCGATCGTCGCGAAGATCAGCGCATCCGCACGGATCGTCCGGTCGATGCCGCGGGGGCCAAGAGCCTGCCGACCGTGCGCGAGGTGCTCGCCCTGCCCGCCGTGGTCGCCGGTCTGCCCGAACTGTTCTGCGACGATGCTGCGCTCGACGCGCACGTGCGCTGGACGCATGCCAGCGACAGCGCAGGGGTCGCTCGCCTGCTCGACGGCGGCGAGCTGCTGCTGTCGACGGGGGCGGGTTGGCCGACCGAACCTGACGAGCTGCGGAAGTTCGTCGCGGGATTGACGGAGGTCGGCGCTGCCGGAGTGGTGATCGAGCTGGGGACGCACTACCGGTACCTTCCTGCCGTGGTGATCGACGCGGCACGGCAGCGGGGTCTCGCGCTGATCGGCTTGCATCGTGAGGTGAAGTTCATCGCGATCACCGAGGCCGTGCACGGGCGCATCATCTCCGAGCAGACGGCTGCACTGCAGGCGCGCGACGATGTGCGAGAGCGGTTCACCGCGCTGGCGCTGCGCGGCGCCCCGGCAGACTTCATCGTGCAGCAGCTCGCCCAGACACTGTCCGCGCCGGTGGTGCTGGAGAACCTCGCCCACGAGGTGGTGGCTGCCGAGGTGCCGCTCGCCGATGAGCAGGAGTTGTTCGCCCACTGGGAGCTGCGCTCGCGCGCCGCGCACCGGCACGCGGCGCACCGCCGCACCGCGGGCCAGCCCACTGGCACCGAGGACTGGCTGATCGTGCCGGTGGAGGCGCGCGGCGCGCACTGGGGCAGCCTCATCGCGTTGCCCGGCCCGGCGCATGCGGCCGGCCGGACGGCGGTGCTCGAGCAGGCCGCTATCGCGCTCGCGCTCGGCCGCATCTCCGACAGCGGGTCGGATGAATGGGCCAGGATCGGGCGGCGCCGGTTGGTAGACGGCCTGCTCGCCGATCGTTTCGTCAGCGTGGGCGGTGCTGCGGCCCGGCTCGAGGCCGCAGGCATCGCCGTCGACGGAGCCCGGCTGCACGGGCTCGTGATCGCCGGAGCGCCCGCGTCGATGGAGACAGTGGATGCCGCAGCCCAGGCGCTGCGCGGGGTGGCACTGGTCGGGTCGGCGCCCGGCGGTGTGTCTGCGCCGGCAGCGACCGTCCTGCTCTCCCTGCCCACTTCGGTCGCGTTCGACGACCGGGCGGCGCTCGCGTTCGTGCGGGCGGCCACCGGTGACCGCGCCGACCGGGCGGTGCTCTCCGTCGGATCGGCGGCGCGCGGGCTGGAGGGGGCGCTGGGCTCGCTGCAGGAGGCGATCGATCTTGCGAAGGGCGGGGGTTGGGGCGAGCAGGTGCGCGGCGGCAAAGCCCGCCAGGCCGGCCCGAGGCTGCGTCGGGGCGAGGATCGTCCCCTCGTGCAGCTGGTCACCAGCCTGCGCGATGATCACCGGCTGCTCGAGCACGGCGAGCGGATGCTGTCGCCGCTGATCGAATACGATCTCACGCGCGACGGCGATCTGCTCGATGTACTGGGGGCGATGCTGGCGCATCCGGGCAACCGCACGGCCGCGGCATCCGCCTCGCATCTGTCGCGGTCGGTGTTCTACCAGCGGATCGCGCTGATCGAGGATCTGCTGGGCGTCGACCTCGACGACGGCGAGACCCAGACGGCGCTGCACATAGCCCTGCTGGTGCGCCGTAGCTCCACTCGCTGACGCGGGTCGCCGGTCGCGGTCGTGATCGCTCGGCTGTCGGCACCGCTCGGCGGCCGTCGGAAAACACCTGGCGGGTTGCGGCATAGCCGAGCCGGGTGCGCGCGATCACTGCGGCGTGACGTACACCTTTCGGAGAGTCTCGCGCACGGTCCACACCGTACGCATGCCGGCGGCCAGGCGCACCAGCACCCCGGGCCGAAGCTCGATCGACGGCAGCGATGGTTCGTCGAACGACAGGGTCGCCGAACCCGACAGCACGACGAAGACCTCGTCGGACTCGATATCCGTCGACGTGCCCGGCGTGTGCTCCCATACGCCGAGCTCACCGGAAGCCGACTCGTCCAACACGATCCAGCCGGCCGTGGGCGCGCCCGACACCACGAGCGCCGGCGCCAAGGCTTCGTGAGCGAGCGGCAGGCCCGCGGCATCCACGGCGCCGCCCGGCTCGATGCGGGTCACGAGTCGAACCCGAGTCCGAGCGCGTCGAGGGTGCGCAGCAGCAGGTTTCGCTTGCCCTCGTTGTGGTCGGCCCGGTCCAGCGACCAACGCGTCGCGTTGATCCCGATCGCGGCAGCCGGCTCGGGCGGGAACGGCAGCGGGCGCTTGCGCACCATCGCCAGGCGCGTGCGCTCGTTGTCGACGCCGTCGAGCAGGTCGAGCATCACCTCGCCCGCGAAGCGCGCCGATCCTACGCCGAGCCCGGTGAATCCGGCCGCGTAGGCGACGCGGCGGTCGCGTGCCGTGCCGTAGAACGCGGCGAACTGCGTGGACGTGTCGATCGCCCCGGCCCACTGGTGCGTGAACCGCAGGCCCTCGAGTTGCGGGAAGGTGGTGAAGAAGTGGCTCGCCAGCCGCTGCCACGTCTCCGGCCGGTTCTCGTACTCGGCACGCACCTTGCGACCGTAGTGGTACACGGCGTCGTAGCCGCCGAACAGGATGCGGTTGTCCTTCGACAACCGGTAGTAGTGGAACTGGTTCGCCATGTCGCCGATGCCCTGCCGGTCGGCCCAGCCGATCGACGCCAATTGCTCGTCGCTGAGCGGCTCGGTCATCAGCACGTAGTCGTACACCGGCACCGTCATCAGCCGGTTGCGCTTGAGCAGCGACGGGAACACGTTGGTCGCCAGCGCCACGCGGTGGGCGGCCAC
Source organism: uncultured Microbacterium sp. (assembly GCA_964384455.1). Taxonomy (GTDB): domain Bacteria; phylum Actinomycetota; class Actinomycetes; order Actinomycetales; family Microbacteriaceae; genus Microbacterium. The sequence goes on from CAYLMS010000023.1 coordinate 4,922, forward strand.
CTCGCCGTTGTCGGTGCGCACCACCACGCCCGCCGCGCTCGTGTCGAGCGCGGTCACCCGTGACCGCTCGAAGATCTGCACGCCGCGCTCGGCGAGCACCCGCGCCAGTTCTGCCGCCAGGCGGGCAGGATGCAGCATCCCGCATGCCCGCTTCTCCCACACACCGGCGAGGAAGGTGGGCGAATGCACGGCGGACTGCACCTGCTGCTCGTCCAGGTACACCACATCGGGGTCGTCGCCCGCGGCCATCTCCTGCAGCCACTCCAGCTGATGCGGTTCCGTGGCCGGGGCGAGCTGGCCGGTGCGCTCGAAATGGAAGTCCATCCCGTAGGTCGCTTCGGCCGCCTCGATGGCGTCGAGGTTGGCGTGGCCCAACCGCTCCAGTGCGGGCATCTCGTCGGGCCAGCGCGCCATGCCGTTCTCGTGACCGTGCGTGAGGCTCGACTCGCAGAACCCGCCGTTGCGGCTCGAGGCCGCCCAACCGATCCGGTGCGCCTCCAGCAGCACGATCTTCGCGTGCGGCATGCGTTCGCTGGCGTGCAGCGCCGTCCACAGGCCGGTGTAGCCGCCGCCGACCACGACCAGATCAGCGCCCAGCCTGCCCTTGAGCGACTCGCGCTCGGGGCGCAGTGCTGCGGGCAGGTCGTCCATCCAGAACACCGAGTGCGCCGCGGAGTGCAGCGAGTGCTCGATGACGGATGCGGCAGGTCGGCGTCGTTCGAAGACGGTGGTGCCCACGGGATATCAGCTCCGATGCTTCTGAGGTGCCTCCATCCTCGCGCGACGGCAGCCGCCCGTGCACGTGTGCTGTGTCGCAAGATGCCGCACCGGCGGCACAGGTTGTCGCGAAGCGGTCCGACGGCTCAGCTGGTCAGGTCGGCGACCGATGCGAGCCGCGCATACCCCTCGCCGAGGGCGGCCATGAACGCCGCGTGCACGTGAGCACCGGGCACCACCACCCCGTCGAAGGCGAGGTCGGGCGCGGCGCACGCGTCGTGTGCCAACGTGACGGCGTGGCCGAGGTCGGATGCTGCGCGCACGGTGGCGTCGACGCACATGCTCGACATCATGCCGCACACCACCAGCTCGTCGGGCGCGGCCTCGCACAGCAGGTCGGCGAGCCCCGTGCCCAGGAAGGCGTTCGGCTGCGCCTTCACCACCACCGGTTCACCGGGGCGCGGAGCCACCCGTGGATCGATCTCGACCCCCGGCGTGCCCGGGGCGAAGAACGCCGCGTCCGGCGCATCCCACACGTGCTGCACGTGGATCACCGGCTCGCCCGCGGTGCGGAAGGCGGCCAGCAGCACCGCAGCGGCGTCGGCCGCGGCATCCGGGTCGACCAGCGGATGCCGCCCGCCCGGGAAGTAGTCGCGCTGGATGTCGATGATCAGCAGGAGCCGCGTCATGCGCTCAGGCTATCCCCGGCCGATCACGCGTCGGCGGCCGCGTAGACACGGCGCCCGCCGACGTAGGTCTGCAGCACGCGGGTGTCGCCGATCGCGTCGGGGTCGCCTGCGAAGGGGTCGCGGTCGAGCACCACGAGGTCGGCGAGCTTGCCGACCTCGATGGTGCCGGTGGCACGGTCGAGGTGATTCACCCAGGCCGAGCCTGCGGTGTAGGCCACGAGCGAGGTGCCGAGATCGATCGCCTGCTCAGGCAGGAACGGCGGATAGTCGCCCTCGGCATACTCCTTCGCGGCGGTGCGGTTGACCGCGGTGTGGATCGCAGCCAACGGGTTCGGCGTCGACACCGACCAGTCGCTGCCGGCGGCGAGCACGGCGCCCGCGCGCAGCAGATCGCCGAACGGGTACTGCCACGCGGCGCGCCGCTCGCCGAGGAACGGCAGGGTCAGCTCCACCATCTGCGGCTCGAGCGCCGCCCACAGCGACTGCATGTTCGCCGCGACGCCGAGCGCGCGGAACCGCGGCACGTCGTCGGGGTGCACCACCTGCAGATGGGCGATGTGGTGGCGGTTATCGCCGCGCCCGTTGCGCGCGATCGCATGCTCGACGGCATCCAGGCACTGCCGCACCGCGCGGTCGCCGATGGCGTGGAAGTGCACCTGGAAGCCGAGCGCGTCGAGCTGCGGCACCGCCTCGTCGAGCACGTCGGGTGGCACGAACGAGATGCCCGAGTTGTCGGTCGCATGCCCGTGCCCGTCGCAGTACGGATCGAGCATCGCGGCGGTGAAGTTCTCGGCGACGCCGTCCTGCATGATCTTCACGCTGGTGGCCGCGATTCCCCCGGCAGGCTCAGGCACCTGCCGCGAGTAGCGCTCGCGGCGCTCCACGAGCGAGGGGATCTGCTCCAGGCCCGCGGTGCGGTCCCACCACAGCGCGCCGACCACGCGGGCGGTGAGCAGGCCCGCGTCCGCGGCCGCGGCGTACACCGGTCCCGCGTCGCGCAGGTCGGCGTAGTCGCCGATGATCGCGTCCTGCCAGGCGGTGATCCCGTACGAGTGCAGGTATTCCTGGCCGCGCAGCAGCCCGCGCATCAGGTCATCGTCGGTGGTCGGCGGCAGGTAGCGGTTCACCAGCGACATCGCGCCCTCGTGCAGCGTGCCGGTGGGATTGCCCTCGGCGTCGCGCTCGATCCGCCCGTCGGCCGGGTCGGGGGTGTGCCGGTCGATGCCCGCCACGCGCAGCGCCGCGGAGTTCACCCAGGCGCCATGCCCGTCGCGATTGGGCAGGAACACCGGCCGGTCGCGCACCGCGCCGTCGAGCGCCCGTGCGGTGGGAGTGCCGCCGGGGAACGCAGACATCGCCCAGCCGCCGCCCTGGATCCACTCCAGCTCGGGATGCTCCGCCGCGTAGCGGGCGACGATGTCGAGGTAGGCCTGCTCGGTCTCGGCCGCGCTCAGGTCGCACAGCAGCAGTTGCAGTCCGCCCATCACCGGATGCACGTGCGCGTCGTGGAACCCGGGCAGCAGCATCCGCCCGGCGAGGTCGACCACTTCGGTGCCCGGGCCGATCAGCGCGCGCAGGTCGTGCCCGACCGCCGTGATGCGGCCGTGTCGCACCGCGACGGCGCTCGCGCGCGTGCGCTGCGTGTCGGCGGTGAACACCGTGCCACCGGTGAAGACGAAGTCGGCGTACGGCATGTCAGCCTCCTGCCATGGTGCGGGCGATGTCGGCGGCCGAGTCGCCCGCGCGCTTGAGTACGATCGCCACCACGGCCAGCGCCAGCAGGGTGAGCAGCAGCATGATCGTCGACACGGCTGCGATCTCGGGCCGCAGCCCCGCGCGCAGCGCGCTGAGGATGTAGACCGGCCACGGGGTCGAGCCCGACACCGACACGAACGCGGCGATCACCGTGTTGTCGAGGCTGAGCGTGAACGACAGCAGGAAGCCGGCCAGCACGGCCGGCATGGCCAGCGGCAGCGTCACCCGCAGGAACGTGCGCACCGGCGGCGCGTACAGATCGGCGGAGGCCTCCTCGAGCCGCGCGTCGATGCCGATGAGCCTGGCGCGCACGAGGTACGACACCACCGCGATGGAGAACAGCGAATGCCCCACCACGAGGCGCACGATGCCATTGTTGAACACCCATAGCCCGGCGTCGTGCCCGAGGGTCACCAGCCACGGCAGCAGCGACACCGCGTCGACGATCTCGGGCGTCACCGACACCAGCAGCAGCGTGCCGAGGAACCAGTACGACCATTTGCCGGGATGCCTGGCCATCGCGATGCCGGCGAGCGTGCCGAGCACCGTCGCCAGCAGCGCCGCGAGGATGCCGGTCTGGATGGAGATCAGCACCGAGTCGCGGATGGCCGGATTGGTGAGGATCGCGGCGAACGAGTCGAAGCCGAACCGGTGCCATGCGGTGAGCAGACGGCCGACGTTGAACGAATAGATCACGATCACGATGATCGGCAGGAAGAGGAACACGATCACCGCCGTGCCCCAGATCGAGAACAGCCGGTCGCTGCCCGCGGTGCGGGCGCGTCGTCGTGGCTTGCCGCTGCTGCGTGCGGTGAGCAGGGTCTTGGTCGCTGACTCGGTCATGCCGACACCTCCACGCTCGTCGCTGCGGGGGCCGCGGCATCCGGCCGGCGGTCGGGTGGATCGAGCACCAGCCGGTTGCGGGCGCGCACCGGGGCGGTGAGTAGCCAGACGATGCCGTAGCCGACCACGGTGGACAGCATGATGATGAGGATCAGCAGCACCGCCATCGCCGAGCCGAGCGCCCAGTTCTGCGCGGTCTGGAACTGCGAGGCGACGAGCTGCCCGACCATGTTGCCCTTGGCGCCGCCGAGCACGGTGGCGGTGATGTAGTCGCCCATCAGCGGGATGTACACCAGCAGGATGCCGGCGACCAGTCCGGGCTGCGCCATCGGCAGCGTGACCCGGAAGAACGTGCGCCACTTGCCCGCGCCGAGGTCCTTCGACGCCTCGCGCAGCGCCAGCGGGATGCGGTCGAATGCCACGAACAGCGGCAGGATCATGAGCGGCAGGTAGTTGTACACCACGCCCAGCAGCACGGCCGAGCGGCTGTAGAGGATGTCGATCGGCCCGAGTCCGATGCCCTGCAGCAGAGTGGAGAGCCATCCGGTCGGCGACAAGATGATCTGCCAGCCGAGCGTGCGCACCAGGAAGTTGGTCCAGAACGGGATCATCACGAGCGCCACCAGGATGCCGCGACGCGACGGCGGCGCCTTCACCGCCATCCAGTACGCCGCCGGTGCTCCGATCACGAGGCACAGCAGCGTGCCGGTCACCCCCACCCAGAACGTGTTCTGGAAGGTCGTGAAGAAGGTCGGCGTGAGCGCCTCCAGGTAGCGGTCCCACGACAGCACCGCGTTGGAGTGCGTGGAGAAGATGTCGGGCTTGTAGCCGAAGCTGTACCAGACCACGAGCCCCACCGGGGCTACGAAGAACACCAGCAGCCAGATCCACGCGGGGAGGGCCAGCAGGGCCCCTGCCTTCTTACGCACCGGCCACCGCCTTCATCTTGTCGTAGATCTCGACCAGGCGGCCCTGCGCGCTGGTGAGCTTGCCGTCGTGCATGGTGTCGATCTGCTCCTGCGAGAAGAACACCATGTCGAGCAGTGGCATGTTCTCCGCCTTCGCGGCATCCTCGATGCCCTTCGCACCCGTGTGATAGCCGATGTAGTCGACGTTCTTCAGTTGGTTGTCGGGCTGCAGCACGAAGTTGATGAACGCGTGCGCCGATTCCGGATGCGGTGCATTCGAGGCGATGGCCCAGTTGTCCATCCACAGCTCGGTGGCGGGCGCACCGAGCACCCACTTCCAGCGCTTCTTGTCGGCCGAGTTGAGCATGCCCTGCCGCGCGTCGCCGTTCCAGATCTGGATCAGTGTCTGGGTCGCCTGCGGCACCGCCGAGCCGCCCGGGTTGGAGTCGAACGCCGCGATGTGCGGGGCGAGGTTCTTCAGCAGAAACGCCTCCGCGGCATCCAGATGCTCCTTCTTCGTGGTGTCCCAGTCGATTCCGTGCGACCAGAAGTAGATGCCGGTGAGTTCTGCCGGGTCGTCGAGCACGCTGGTCTTGCCGTGCGCTTCCTTCTGTGCGGCGTCGATGAAGTCGGCCCATGTCTTCAGCTCGCGCGTGATCTTCGTGGTGTCGTACACGAAGCCGGTCGTGCCCCACGCCTTGCAGATCGAATAACGGTTGCCCGGGTCGAACGTGCGGTTCAGGAACGCCGGATCCATGTGCGCGAGGTTCGGGATGAGGTCGTGGTCGAGCTTCTGCAGCAGCCCGTGCTCGGCCATCGGCAGGATGAACGAGCCCGTCGGCACGACGATGTCGAAGCCCGAGGTTCCTTGTGCGGCGACCAGCTTGGCCACCATCTCCTCGTTCGAGCCGAACGAAGAGACCGTCATGGTCTGGTGGAACTTCTTCTGGAACGCCTTCAGCACATCCGGGCTGTCGTAGTCGCCCCACGAGTACATCGACAGCGAGCCTTCGAGCGGCCCGCCGGTGGCGGGCGGATTGGGCAGGCCGGAGCCGCTGGGCGCGCAGCCGGCGAGAGCCGCCACGCCCGCCGCCGCAGCCGTGACGAGGAACCCGCGCCGACTGAGCTCGCGGGCGATGCGTGGCACCGTGCTGCGGTGCGCGAGGATGCGGACGTCGTCGTGCGGCATCGTCACAGCACCGGCGGGGCGATGGCGGCGGCCGCGGCGGCATCGGCGGGGCTGTCGGCGGGGAACAACAGCACGTGCTCGGCGCGCCAGTCGCACCGCACCCGGTCGTCGACCTGCAGCGACGGGGCGTCGGCGGTGGGCCGGCGCACGATGATGCTCTGATCGGTGCCGGTGCGCACGAGGTACTGCATCGACTCGCCGAGGTGGGAGACGCCGATGACCGTGCCGCGCAGCGCGTTCGGCTCTGCGGCGGCCGCAGGGGCGGCATCGGGATGGATGCGGATGGACTCGGGCCGCACGGCCGCCTGACCGGAGGTCTCGCCCACCAGGGTCGCGGAGGTGCCGCGCACCAGGCCGTGCTCGCCGGCCACCGCCGCACCGCCTTCGGCGACAGGGCCGTGGAAGAAGTTCTGCTGTCCGACGAAGCCTGCCACATACGCCGAGGCGGGCTTGGCGTAGACGGTGTCGGCGTCGGCGAGCTGCTCGATGCGGCCGGCGCGCATGATCGCGATGCGGTCGCTCATCGACAGTGCCTCGCCCTGGTCGTGCGTGACGAACACGAACGTGATGCCCAGGCGCGATTGCAGCAGCTTGAGCTCCAGTTGCATCTCCTCGCGCAGTTGCCGGTCGAGCGCGCCGAGCGGCTCGTCGAGCAGCAGCACCTGCGGGCGGTTGACCAGGGCGCGGGCCAGGGCGACGCGCTGCTGCTGTCCGCCCGAGAGCTGGGTGGGCTTGCGGTCGGCGAAGCTGCGCATCTGCACCATGTCGAGGGCGGCGGCCACCCGCTCGCGGATCTCGGCCTTGGGGGTGCGCCGCTGCTGCAGGCCGTAGGCCACGTTCTCGGCCACGCTCATGTGCGGGAACAGCGCGTAGGCCTGGAACACGGTGTTCACATCGCGCTTGTAGGGCGGAAGTCCCAGCACGGACTGTCCCGAGATGCGGATGTCACCCGCATCCGGCTGCTCGAACCCCGCGATCATCCGCAGCGTCGTCGTCTTGCCGCAGCCTGACGGGCCGAGCAGTGAGATGAACT
>CAYLMS010000024.1:0-3114 GCA_964384455.1 uncultured Microbacterium sp.
AAGCCATGGTTGGGGGCGTCCGCCGGCCACGGCGGCGCCAGCAGCCGGCGCCAGTGGTGCTCGGGCACGGCCGGGTTCAACTCGCGGTGCAGAAACGCGGCGGCGGCGACGATGTCGTCGTCGCCGATCGGCCGCACCTCTGCCCGCTCCCGCCCCATGGCCGTATGCTACGGCAGGCGCGGGCACCGGCCGATATCCTGGAGCGGTCGTACCGGCTGCAGACAACGGGGGATCCATTGCCGAGCGTCGTGATCGCCGCGCACAACGAGGAGGCCGTCCTCGGTGCGTGTCTGCACGCGCTGCTGGAGCAGGGCGTCGGGCCGGGCGAGATCGTCGTCGTGGCGAATGGCTGCACGGATGCCACCGCCGCCGTCGCCCGACGGCACGGCGTGGTAGTGGTCGACCGGCCGGAGCCCGGCAAGGCCGGCGCACTCAACGCCGGCGATCGGGTGGCGCAAGGGTTTCCGCGCGTCTACCTCGACGCCGACATCGTGGTGCCCGACAGCGGTGTGGCCGCCGTCGCCGCCGCGCTCGGCGACGGCGTGCTCGCCGCAGTGCCCGCACGCGTGCTCGGCACGGCGCGAAGCAGCTGGCCGGTACGGGCGTACTTCGCGGTCAACCAGCGCCTGCCGGTGTTCCGCGACGGACTGTTCGGTCGCGGCATGATCGTGTTGTCCGCCCAAGGACGCGCCCGGTTCGAGCAGTTCCCCGAACTCGTGGCCGACGACCTGTTCCTCGACGCGCAGTTCGCGTCGTCCGAGAAGCGGGAGCAGCCCGGAGTGGTCGTCGAGGTCGCCGCTCCCCGCACCACCCGCGATCTCGTGCGGCGGCTGATCAGAGTGCGGCGCGGCAACAGCCAGCTGCGCGAGGCGGCCGCGGCGGGCGAGATCACCGCGCACGTGCGGCCGTCCGATCGCTGGGCGTGGCTGCGCGATGTCGTGGCCCCGCATCCCGGGCTCTGGCTCGCCGCCGTGCCCTACGTCGCGATCACTGCCGCCGCCGCGCTGGGCGCGCGCCGGTCGGCCCGTTCGCACGACTGGGGCCGGGATGAGAGCACCCGGGTCGCCGCGCCGACGCAGCAGGAGCGGCCGTGACTGTCAACCTGTGCTTCCACGGCATCGGCGCGTGCACGCACGAGCGCGAGCCCGGTGAGGCGCGCTACTGGGTGACGCACGACGAGTTCTTGCGCATGCTCGACGAAGTGACGGCCGCCCGCGACGTGCGACTGAGCTTCGACGACGGCAACAGGTCGGACGTCGAGCTCGCGCTGCCCGCGCTGGCGGAGCGGGGTCTGACGGCCACCTTCTTCGCCCTGGCCGGGCGCCTCGACGACCCGGCCAGCCTGTCCGCCGCAGACCTCGGCCAGCTCCGCGCCGCAGGGATGCGGGTGGGCAGTCATGGCTGGTCGCACGTGCCGTGGCGTGGGCTGTCGGATGCCGAGGCCGCTCGCGAGTTCGTCGAGGCCCGCACAGCACTCGCCGAGGCATCCGGCGCCGCCATCGACGAGGCGGCTCTGCCGCTCGGCCGCTACGACCGGCGTTCGCTGCGAGGGCTGCGCGCGGCGGGCTACGCCACGGTGTACACCAGCGACAGATACCCGGCGCGCGCGACAGCATGGCTGCAGCCGCGGTACAGCGCCACCGCCGCCGACACGGCGAGCTCGGTGCGCGCTCTGCTTACCAGTCGCCTGGGGCTGCGCGAGCTGCGCAACGCCGCGGCCAGCCGGGTGAAACGGCTGCGGTAGCCCGCTGCTGTGCAACGTCACAGCATGCCCACGGAAACACGCGCTAGCCTGGGCGTACGACGCCGATGTGGGGGGCAGGTGGCGTGTGACGATCCGTGAGGTACTCACCGCGATGCGGCGCCGCTGGTATGTGGCGGCCGTCGTCGTCGGCGTCGCCGTGCTGCTGCTGGTGGCGTTCGTGCGCGACGGCGGGGTGTACACCACGAAGACCGTGGTCACGTTCATGCTGCCCGCTTCCACGAGCCTGTCGGCCAGCAACGGTATCGGCGACACGAGCATCATCACCTTCGCCCGTGCGGTGGCGGCCGACGTCAACAGCGGCTCCTCGCCGGTGGCCTACTCGAGTGGAGACGCGCCCTACTACGGGGCAGGACTGCGGCAGGGCGTGCTGGTCGAGGTGCCCAGCGACGGCAATCAGTGGTACGCCAGCTACACGCACGCCGAGATCGACGTGCAGATCGTGGGGCGCACCAAGGCGTGGGTGCAGCAGCAGCAGACCCTCGTCGTCGACCGCATCCTCGCCTCCGCGCACACGCTGCAGTCGAGCCTGGTGAATCGACCCGATTCGTACCTCACTGTGGCCGTCGTGCCGCTCACGCTCGACATCGGGCGCGTGCAGGCCACCCGCGGCGCGCAGCTCGCGGCCATCGCCGCTATGGCCCTGGCCGCGCTCGTCGTGGCCGCCTGGGGCGCGGTGGCGCTGGATCGTCGTCTGGGCCGCCGCCGTCGGCGTTCCGGATTCGCGCCACGACAATTCACCCCGAACCTGGGAGACTCGACATCGTGAAACCCGCCGAGACACTGCGCGGACTGCTCCGGCGCTGGTACATCACCTTCCCCGGCCTGGTGGTCGCGGTCGCCGTCGCACTGGGCACGTGGTACCTCGTGCCGCCGAGCTACGTGCGCACCTCCACCCAGCTGCTGCTGCCCGGCACGCAGAACATGCCGGCCGACTCGAACCCGCTGCTGTTCCTGGGCGGGCTGTCGTATGCGGCCGATGTCGTGGTGCGCGCCGTGGCGTCACCGGATGCGCTCGCCGAGGTCACGAAGGAGCATCCCGGCAGCCAGGTGGATGTCGCGCGCGATGGCACGACGTCGGCGCCATTCATCGTGATCACGGTCACTGCGCGCACCGACGCGGAGGCGGGCACCATCCTCGGCGACATGGTCGATCGCACCAGCACCGAGCTTTCGCAGTTGCAGCGGCAGCAGCACATCCCGGCGAACAACCGGATCACGGTGCAGACGGTCACTCTGGACGGCAAGGGCACCGTGCAGCAGCGCACGCGTATCGTCGCCGCGGTCGGGGCCGGCGTCGCGATGGCCGCGCTCGCGCTGTTGCTGGCAGCGCTGGTGGACGGCCTCGCGCG
>CAYLMS010000024.1:3214-11976 GCA_964384455.1 uncultured Microbacterium sp.
CGCGCGACGCACACCGTGGTCGAACACCACGCCGACGTGCCCGCTGCCGACCCAGAGGCGGTGAGCGGCGAGGTGGTGGACCCTTTCCTCGTCGAGTTCGCCGCTGACGACGACGAGCGCGTCGCCGACCTCGACGATGACGACGCCGCCGTCGCCGTCGACGGTTCGGTCGACGGTGTGCACGACGAGGAGGAGGCGGTGCGACCGCACCGGCGATGAGCAGTCAGGCTGCCGAGCGCGACCTCGCGGTGCCGTTGTCGGCACGCAAGCATCGCGGCCTGCTGCGGCGGCGTGACGTCGACGCGGTGACGCTGCTGACCGTATACCTGGTGCTGCTGTTCGCGGTGCCGTCGAACCTGACCCTGACGGCACTCGGATCGCTCGGCCGGCCGTCGCTGCTGTGGGGTGTCGTGCTCGTCGTCTTCTGGGCCGTGTCGCGGCTGCAGAAGCACTCGCACGATGTACGCCCGGTGCGCCAACCGGTGCGGTTCGCCTTCGCCGTGCTGCTGGTGCTCGCGCTGGTGAGCTTCGCCGCCGCCCTGCTGCGCGGCCAGCCGGCCGATCAGGTCAGTCCTGCCTTCACGGCACTGGTGCGACTGCTGTCGTGGGCGGGCGTGCTGCTCGTGGCGATCGACGGCATCCGGACTATGGCCGATCTCGGCCGTATCACCCGGCGGATCGCGATCGCCGCCGGGCTGCTGGCGGCCCTCGGCATCCTGCAGTTCCTCACCAAGCAGACGCTGCTCGACTTCTTCAACTACCTCCCGGGCTTCTCGAACACCGGCGGTGGCGTGCTCGACCGCGGCGGGGTGACCCGGGCTTCGGGCACCGCCATCCACCCGCTGGAATACGCGACCACGTTGATCGGCGTGTTCCCGCTCGTGATCGCCGCCGCGATCTCGCACGGGTTCCGCTGGCAGCGGGCGCGCGCCCGCCTGATCTGGTGGCTGCCGGTGGGGCTGATCGCGGTGTCGGCGCTGGTGGGCGTCTCCCGCTCTGCCATCATCGGGTTCGCGCTCGCCGCGGTCGCGATGCTGCCGGCCGTGCCGCGCGGCTACCGCGCGCTCGTCGTCGTCGCGGGCGCGGGCCTTGCCGCGCTGGTGGTTGCCGCCATGCCCGGACTACTGTCGCAGACGGTCGCCCTGTTCGCCGGGGCCGGCACCGACCCCAGCGCGCAGTCGCGGGTGGGCGGACTCGACCGCGCGCCGGAGTTCATCGCCAGCTCGCCCTTCATTGGCGCCGGGTTCGGCACGTTCCTGCCCCGCTACTACATCTTCGACAACGAGTGGGTGCTGATCGCCGTGGAACTCGGCCTGCTCGGCGCGGCGGCGTTCGCCGCCGTGATGGTGACGGCGATCTGGAGCGCGCTCTCGGCCCGCCGGCATTCCCAGCACGACGACGTGGGACTGCTCGGGCACGCCCTGGGGGCCGGGGTGCTGGTCATGGGGGTGATGTTCGCCTTCTTCGACGGGCTGTCGTTCCCGATCAGCGCGGGCACGCTGTTCCTGCTGATAGGACTGTGCGGCAGCGTGCGCAACATCGGTGCCGCGGATGCCGCGCTCAATGCGCTGCGTCGACCTCGCCGCGATCCCGCGCACGACCCGCAGCCGATGGCACCCGCACGCCGAGCAGCCATTCCGGGCCCTTCGGCTGCCGCATCCGGGCGGGACTGACCAGGTCGCGCACGGCTGCGCGACTCGTGCGCTTGCCGAGCAGTGCGCGGCTGCCCTCGCGGGCCACGGTCGCGAGCCAGAAGCAGGCCGACGCGATCCGGCCGTGCCGCGAGCGGTACAGCCGCACCTTGTTGACCACGAGCAGCGACCACTGGCGCGGCGAATCGGCGGAGCCGCCCTCGAGATGCCTGGCTCCTGCAGCCGGTTCGAACCAGGTGGTGTAGCCGTGATCGCCGGCACGCAGTTCGAACTCCGTCTCCTCCGAGTAGAGGAAGTACGACTCGTCCCACGGCCCGCAGTCGCGCAGGCAGTCGGCGCTGATCAGCTGGGTCGAGCCTTCCGCCCAGTCGGTGGCGCCCGCGACGGCGTAGCGCTCGGGGTCGGTGACCACTTCGCCGAGGCTGCCGATGCGCCCTGCCCGCTCGGCCCCGATGATCGCGTCGGCCCACGCGCGGGTCAACGACGGGCGGCGCCTCATCGACCAGATCAGGCGGCCTTCGGCGTCGACCAGCCGAGGCACCACGATGCCCCGCTCTGCGGTGACCGCGGCGGCCAGGCTCGCCACGCAGCCCGGCTCGAGCCGCACGTCGGCGTTGAGGATCAGGTAGGCGTCATGCTCGCCGGCCGCGCGGATCGCGGCGTTCACGCCGCCCGCGTAACCGAGGTTGCCGCCGGTGGAGACGACCACCGCGCCGGGCGCGCAGCGGGCGATCTCGGCGAGCGTGTCGTCACCCGATGCGTTGTCGGCGAAGACGAGCGTCCAGTCGGTGCCCGCGGCGCCCGTTGGCACCGACTGCACGAGCTCGGCGATCAGGGGTGCGCTGTGGTACGTGATCACGCAGACCGCGACGCGCGGCTCAGCCATGCGACGACCCGTCTGCTCGCACGATCGTCGGCGACCATGCGTGCGCCAGGAACACGGCGGGCCGGCTCTTGCCGTCGGCCCCCAGCTGCCAGACGTCCGAGTCGCCCGGCGTGCTGTTGGCCAGCCCGTACAGCAGGGTGCGGTCGTCGAGCCAGGCGATTTGATCGTCGACGTTGCGGTGCTCGATGCGCAGCACGTCGACCTTTCCGGTCGCCAGGTCGAGCACGGCAGGCGTCCAGTGCACGGTCGGCCCGATGCCGGAGGTGACGCGCTTGAATGCGATCCGGGTGCCGTCGGGCGACAGCGAGGGACATTCGACGGTGTCGGCGATCGTGGTGAGGGTGCGTGCGGCCAGGTCGCCCTTGACGAGGAAGGTGCGACCCGTGGTCAGCAGCCCGGCGGTCGCGTAGAACGTGTTGTCGTCGCGGAACGTGACTCCCCAGAAGTTGCGGTCGGGCTCGCGGTTGACCGTGCCGTCGATCAGCAGAGTCCAGTCCTCGAGATTGCCGAAGCTCGACCCGTCTTTCGTGCTGCGGATGGCGGTCTCGGTGGAGAAGCCCACCGACGCGTACGTGTCGCCGGTGATGAATGCGGTCGTCGCCACCAGCGACCCGTCAGGGGAGAAGCGGGTGCGACTGGGGACGCCAGGCAGGGGCCACGTCAGCAGCATCCGCCCGGCGTTGTCGAAGATCGTGCCGGTGTAGGTCGGGGTGATGCCGCGCACCGTCTGCAGGCACGAGAACTCGCGGGTCGTGGCGGCGACCCGGTCGCACGGCACCGAGGTCAGCGCCCTGGCGCCCTTCGGGTCGTCGAGCGGCACGCTCGCCACGAAGCCGTATCCGGCGCCTGCGGCGGTGTTGCGGAACACGATGCGGTCGCCGCTCGCCCAGCCGGCGGCCGGTGCTGTCGGCACGGTGCTCGGCGCATGTTGGCGGGCCTGGTACGCCGCCCAGGCGTACACGCCGATCGCGGTGGTCGCGCCGAGCGCGACGACGGCGATCACGATGATGGCCACCCATTTGGCGCGCGCCGTCATGGACCCTGCCTCTGGCCTGTGGCCGACAGGAAGGGGCGCAGCAGCAGGGCGATCAGCGGGATGGCGACCGCCAGCAGTCCCGCCACGAGGAACATCGACGTCTCACGTCCGAGCAGCGACCACAGGATGCCGAAGCCCACGGCCGCGACGAACCTCGACAGCGCCACCACAGTCTGCGCCGCGGCGATGCCGGTGCCGTGGGTCGCCGGGGTGGTCAACTGTGCGGCGAGGGCGGCGAGCACGCCGTCGGTGGCGGCATAGAACGCGCCGAGGAACACGAGGCACAGCACGGTCGCGGCGGTGCCGGTCACCGGTAGCGCCGCAGTGACATAGGCGGCGAGCAGGCCCAGATGCCCGAACACGAACACCCGTGCGCGGCCGACCCGGTCGGAGAGCCGCCCGAGCGGGATCGCGAAGACGAGGAACGCCAGGTTGGTGCCCACGTACAGCAGGGGGAACCACTGCGCGGCGAAATGGCTGCGTGACTGCAGCACGAGGTAGACGAAGCCGTCGCCGATCGTGAGCAGGCCCAGGATGCCGGCGGCGGCGAGCACGCGCCGCATGGGTCCTGTCGCGATCACCGACCAGTCGAATTTCGGTCGCGGTGCCGCCGCGGGCGCGGCATCCGTCGTCTCGGGGTCGTCCGCCGCGGCGGCAGCCGCAGCCGCCTGCCGCGGCCGCACGTTCGGTACGAACAGCCCGAGGATCGCGACCCCGATCAACGCGAACGCCAGCGAGGCCGCGAAGATCGTGAGGTATCCGTTCGGGATGAGCCACAGGATGACGAACGCCAGCAGCGGCCCGATCGCCGCGCCGATGTTGTCGAGCGTGCGGTGCACCCCGAACGACGTGCCGAGGTTGTCGGGGCGGGACGCCGCGGTGATCACGGCATCCCGCGGTGCGGTGCGGATGCCTTTGCCGATGCGGTCGGCCGAGATCACCGCGAGGATCGCGCCGAAGCCCGCCGCGAACAGCAGTCCGATGCGGGCGACGGCCGCGATCGCGTAACCGGTGAACGCCACCCACTTGGGCTGGTCGATCCGGTCGGACGTGTAGCCGCCCGCGATCCGCACCAGCGCGCTGACCCCTTGGTAGGCGCCGTCGAGGAAGCCGTAGGCGACCAGTGACAGTCCGAGGCCGCTCGTGATGTAGATCGGCAGCACCGCCGTGACCGACTCCGACGAGATGTCGGTGAGCATCGACACGATGCCGAAGCCGACCACCGTCGACGAGACGGTGCGCAGCCCGCCGGGGCGCCGTGCTGCGGGCGCCGTGTCGTCGTGCGGGTCGTCGGGCTGCTTCGGCTTGTTGGTGAAAGAGATGTACATGCGGCCTCAGTTCGTGCGGAACACGCCGTAGACGGTGTAGCGGTTGCCTGTGCCGGTCGACCCGAACGTCAGCGAGAGCGACTCGTATGCGCCGGCGTAGCTGAGGGAGCCGTCGGCGGTGAGCCCCGGCATCAGCCCGAGCGACGACCACAGTTGCGCGTAATGGGCGCGGATGGCGCTCTGCGACAGCGTGGAGCGGCCCACGAGGGTCACCTGCATCGAGGTGGACTGGGCGGCGATCTCGCTGGACACCACGACGGTCTTGGCTGCGGGGCCCATGATCGAGGTGGGGAAGCCCGGCACGAGCGAGCCGGTCGCAGTGGCCGAGGCCGGCAGCGGCGGCGAGATGAGCGGCTTCTGCGCGGGCACGGGGGGCAGTGTGGTGTTGGGCGTCGCGCTGGGTGGCAGCACTTCGCTGCCGGTGGTCGGCGTCGCCTGCGGCAGCGGGCCCGCCGTCGCAGAGGTGCCGGGACCGGGGGTGCCCGAGGGTGTCGCTCCCGGCAACGAGCTCGTGCCCGGCGCCGCGGCGATGCCTGTGCCCGGTGCCGACACGGCGAGCCACACCGCCGCACCTATGCCGAGCAGGAGCACGACGGCGACAGCGATCAGCACGCGCTTCATGCCGCGCGTGAGCCGCGGCGCCGACCGTCCGTCAGTCATCCGTGTCCCCCTCCGGTCCATCCTGACACGAGGTGCGAGCGCGCCGCATGGTCGCGCGCGCGGTGCAGGGCAATGCCATCACCGCGCGGGGGTCCGCACCCGAAAAGGGGGAGGGGTGCCGGGGCGGGCCCCCGCGCGGTGATGAGCTCAGTAGGCGCCCTCCGGGCGCAGCATCACCTTCGCGGTGCGCCACATGATCATCAGGTCGTTCATGACCGACCAGTTCTCGACGTACCGCAGGTCGAGCCGCACGCTCTCCTCCCAGCTCAGGTCACTGCGACCGCTGATCTGCCACAGTCCGGTGATGCCCGGCTTGATGTAGAGGCGGCGATACACGGTGCCGTCGTAGGCGGTCAGCTCGTCGGGCAGCGGCGGGCGGGGCCCGACCACGCTCATGTCTCCGCGCAGCACGTTCCAGAACTGCGGCAGTTCGTCGAGCGAGAAGGTGCGCAGGATGCCGCCGATCCGGGTGATGCGCGGGTCGCGCTTGAGCTTGAACAGCGGGCCGGCCCCCTCGTTGGCCGCCTTGAGCGCTGCCAACTCCGCCTCGGCCGTCACCCGCATGGTGCGGAATTTCAGCATCGTGAACTCTTCGCCGTCGCGCCCGATCCTGGTCTGGCGGAAGAACACCGGACCGCGGTCGCCGAGCGCGATCAGCAGGGCGATCGGCAGGCCGACCAGCGTGATCGGGATGAGCGCGAGCGTCGCCACGACGATGTCCATCGCGCGCTTGAGCAGGTGGCGGCCGCCCTCGAACTCGGGGATGCGCACGTGGATGAGCGGCAGGCCGTCGACCGGGCGGAGCGAGATGCGCGGGCCCGCGACATCCGTCAGTCGACTCGACAGGATCAACTCGGAGGCGGTGCCCTCCAGCTGCCAGCCGAGGCGGCGCACGAAGTCGGGGTCGTCGTCGAGGCGGCTGGCCACCACGACCGAGTCGGCGCCCAGCTCCCGGGCGCGCATCGCGACCGAGTGCGTCGTGCCGACGACCGGGTAGGAGTGCCCGCCGACCCTGATCCGCTCGCCGCCGGCGTCGGAGGTGGCCGCACCGACGATGGTGTGCGCGCGGTAGGGGTCCTGTTGCAGTTGGCCGATGACGTATTCGACGTCGTCGTGCGATCCGGTGACCAGCGTGCGCGAGGTGTAGTGGCCGAACGCGCGCTGGCGCATCAGCCAGCGGCGCCACAACCACCGGCCCAGCAGCACGCCGAACAGCCCGACGGGCATGGCCACCAGCAGCTGGGTGCGCACTCCCGGCAGTTGGAACACGACGAACAGCATCGCGACCAGGCCGAACGCGAGGCCCGTGGCGTGCGCCACGCGCTTGTACTCGAGCGAGCCCGACCCGACGATCGACGCGCTGCGCGTGCCGAACAGTCCCAGCAGTGCCGCCCAGAACGAGGCGGAAGCCAGTGGTACGACGGCGAACAGCCACGGGTGCGCGAGGTGCGCGGGGTCCATCGCCGCGTTGATCGCGGCGGCGGCCGCGGTGGCAGCGAGCACGATCAGTGCATCGGTCCACTGCAGGCGACGGCGATAGCGGCGCTCCCACAGGCGCCGGCGCTCGAGGGCCGGCTGCAGTCGTGGCGTGACGGTCGTGGCCACGTGCACGGGTGCTGCGTGGGCGCCCGTGACCGGCCGGTACGGCGCCTTCGAATCGATCCCCCGCGGCGGTCGTGCATCGATCGCCGTCATGGCCTGCGCGCTGCCAAGCGCACGCGCACAGACGCGTCCCCAGTCGACATGTATGTTTCCCCAGTGCTTCCCGGCAGGCACGCCCGCCGGTTCCCCAAACGCTGGCGGACTCCCCACGAGTCCGCCCGGGGCTCCCACACCCCTCAGTGCGTCACTCTACAACTGTGCGGCGCCTGCCCGAAAGGTGCTCCGTCGCAGAGTTCGGCATCCTGAGCCAATCCTGAGATCCCGTCGCAGTAAGGATGCCGCGGCAGGGTGCGGTGATACACGATGCGGCGGCGGACACGGAGCGCGGCCAGTGCGAGGATCGACGCACAGTCGGCTGAATCAGTTCTATTGATTCAGTGGACCAAGGAGATGTATTGGCGAGATATCGCACAGTGGAGTTGACTCGACGCCGTAGCCACGGACAGAGGAGTCCTCATGAGCACGCCCGAACTCGAAACATCAGCCATCCGCACTCAGCACTTCCGCAAGACGCTGGGGCGATTGGACATCATCCTGCTTTCCGTTGCGGCGATCATCTCCATCGACACGATTGCGCAGATCGCGGCCGGTGGCGGCGCGCAGGCGTTCACGTGGACGCTCGTGATCGGCGTGACATTTCTGTTCCCCTACGCCCTCGTGGTCGCCGAGCTGGGTTCGACCTTCCATGACGAAGGCGGCCCGTTCGTGTGGGTGCGGTTGGCCTACGGGAAGCTCGCCGCAGCGATCGCGACGATGTTCTACTGGATCACGAATCCGCTGTGGATGGGCGGCTCCCTGGTGTTCATCGCAGCGGCGACCTGGGATGCGTACATCTCGCCGCTCAAGCCGGGCACTGTCGCCGACTACGCGTTCAAGTTCGCATTCATCTGGCTGGCAATCGTCACTGCGATCATCGGCCTGCAGTACGGCAAGCACATCGTGGCCGCTGGCGGCATCGCGAAAGTAGCGTTGCTGGTGGTGTTCGTCGTGACCGTTGCGATCTACGCGGCGCGATATGGAGTGCATGGATACGCAGCGGGGGAGTTCTCTCCGACGGTGGGCGGATTCCTCGCGGTGACCCCGGTCATCCTGTTCGCGGTGGTCGGCTTCGAGGCTCCGAACGGCGCGGCGGCCGAGATGCGCAACCCGCAGAAGGATGTGCCCAAGGCGGTCGTCTCCTCGGGAATCATCTCGATCCTGTGCTATCTGGTGCCGATTTTCGCGATCCTTGCGGTGCTGCCCGCCAGCAAGGTGGCGGGTGCCTCCGGGTTGCTGGACGCGTTCAAGGAGGTCTTCAAGGTGTATGGCCCGGCGGCGGAGCCGCTGATGTGGGCGGCGGCCGTGGTCTTCGTCTTCGTGGTACTCACTCAGGCGTCGGCATGGATGATCGCGTCGGACCGTGTGCAGGCGGCCGCTGCCGCTGACGGGGCGTTCTTCCGCTACTTCGGATCCTTCTCTCCGCGCCTGAGCACTCCCGTGCGGATGAACGTGCTCTCGGGGATTGTCGCCACGGTCTTCTGTGTCGCCGCGACCGTGCT
>CAYLMS010000025.1:0-11597 GCA_964384455.1 uncultured Microbacterium sp.
GAACTGGTCGACGAACGTGTACAACCTCGTCACCAAGCGCGCCATCGCGCACGAGGGCGCGCCCATGGAGTGGGTCGACGGCAACATCGGCTCGAAGGTGACGATGAAGTACCCGTCGATCTTCCTGGTGGGCGAGCACGCCAAGGGGGAGACCCTGTCGGTGGCGTTCGCAGGTCCTGGTCAGCATCAGGATGCCGGCGCGAAGATGATCCACATGGCGCCGTACACGCAGTCCTCCATCGTGTCGAAGTCGATCGCTCGCGGGGGCGGCCGGGCCGGCTATCGCGGCGAGGTGCGGGTCGAGCCGAACGCCCACCACGCCGCCAACACCGTGCGTTGCGACGCGCTGCTGGTCGACACCATCTCGAGGTCCGACACCTACCCGGCGATCGACATCCGCGTCGACGACGTGCAGCTCGGGCACGAAGCCACCGTGTCGAAGGTCAGCGAGGAGCAGCTGTTCTACCTGCAGTCGCGCGGCATGCCCGAAGACGAGGCGATGGCGATGATCGTGCGCGGCTTCATCGAGCCGATCGCCCGGGAACTGCCCATGGAATACGCCCTCGAGCTGAACAAGCTCATCGAGATGGGCATGGAAGGATCGGTCGGCTAGATGGAGACGACCGCAGCGGCGCCCGTCGTGGTGCCTGGTTCCGCAGCGCACACCGACGGCGCCTTCGTGCCCGTGCAGACCCGTTCCGATCGCCCGCGGTCGTTCGACCCGGGCGACTTCGCCGACCCGACCGGGCGCGAAGTGAACTGGCGCTACACGCCGGTCGAGCGGCTGGCCGCCGTGTTCGCCGACGAGCCGGCGCAGCCCGATGCGCTCGCGGTGACGATCACGGGCGACGGCGTGCGCACCGGCCTGCTCGCCGCAGGCGAAGCGCTGCGCGGCGAGCTGTTCGCGCCGGAAGACCTGCCGTCGGCGATCGCCTGGGCGCATTCCCCGGCGGCCAGGCTCATCCGAATCCCCGAGGGTGCCGAGCCGGCCGAGCCGATCGTCGTCGACGTGGCGGGCCTGGGTGGCCCGGCCCGCGAGCACGTCGTGATCGAGGCCGGCGCGCACTCGCGCGCGACCGTGCTGCTGCGCCACCACGGGTCGACCCGGCTGACGCAGAACGTGGAGGTGCTGGTGCGCGACGGCGCCCGGCTCGAGCTGGTGAGCGTGCAGCAGTGGGCCGACGACGCGGTGCACGCGGCATCCCATCAGGCCCGCGTCGCCCGCGACGGCTTTCTGCGCCATATCGTGGTGAGCTTCGGTGGCGCCGTGGTGCGGGTCAACCCCAGCATCGAGCTGGCCGGCCCCGGCTCGGCGGCGGAACTGTACGGACTGTCGTACGCCGACGCCGGGCAGCACCTCGAGAGTCAGGTGTATCTGCATCACAAGGGGCCCCACACGAAGGGGAACGTGCTGTACAAGGGCGCACTGCAGGGCGCCGACGCGCGCAGCGTGTGGATCGGCGACGTGCTGATCGGACCGGATGCCGTCGGCACCGACTCGTACGAGGCCAACCGCAACCTCGTGCTCACCGACGGCGCGCGCGCCGACTCGGTGCCGAATCTCGAGATCGAGACCGGCGACATCGTCGGCGCGGGCCACGCGTCGGCCACGGGCCGGTTCGACGACGAGCAGCTGTTCTACCTGCGCTCGCGCGGCATCGACGAAGGCGAGGCGAGGCGACTGGTCGTGCTCGGCTTCCTCAGCGAGATCGTGCAGAAGATCGGCATCCCGCAGCTGCAGCGCGAGCTGGTGGCGACGATCGAGGCCGAGCTGGCGGCGGGGGTCGCGCGATGAGCGCGCACCGGGTCTGCGCACTCAGCGAGCTCGAGCAGGACACGGCGCGCCGGGTCGAGCTGGAGGGCGTCGCGATCGCCGTGGTGATGGATTCCGCGGGGGAGGTGCACGCGATCGGCGACCGCTGCACGCACGGCGACGTGTCGCTGTCGGAGGGATTCGTCGAGGACGACACGCTGGAGTGCTGGGCGCACGGCTCGCGCTTCTCGCTGCGTACGGGGCGGCCGCTGAACCTGCCGGCCTATGAGCCGGTGCCCGTCTACGTCGTCACGATCGACGGCGACGACGTGCTGATCGATCCCACCGTCACGAAGATCGTCGCCTGAGGCGGCGGCACAGAGAATAGGAACACCGATGACAGTCCTCGAGATCCGCGACCTCCACGTGACGGTGGAGACGGATGCCGGCACCACCGCCATCCTCAACGGCGTGACCCTCACCATCCGCACCGGCGAGACGCACGCGATCATGGGCCCCAACGGATCGGGCAAGTCGACCCTGGCGTACACGATCGCCGGCCACCCGAAGTACACCGTCACGAGCGGTGAGATCCTGCTCGACGGGCAGGACGTGCTCGCGATGAGCGTGGACGAGCGCGCCCGTGCCGGGATGTTCCTGGCGATGCAGTACCCGGTCGAGGTCCCCGGCGTGACGGTGACGAACTTCCTGCGCACCGCGAAGACCGCGATCGACGGTGAGGCGCCGCCGATCCGCACGTGGACGAAGGACGTCAAGGCGGCCATGAGCGAACTGCGGATGGATCCCAAGTTCGCCCAGCGCAACGTCAACGAAGGGTTCTCGGGCGGCGAGAAGAAGCGGCACGAGATCCTGCAGCTCGAACTGCTGAAGCCGAAGCTGGCCGTGCTCGACGAGACCGACTCCGGCCTCGACGTCGACGCGCTGAAGATCGTCTCGGAGGGCGTGAACCGTGCGAAGGCGCAGACGAACCTCGGCGTGCTGCTGATCACGCACTACACCCGCATCCTGCGCTACATCCGCCCGGACTACGTGCACGTCATGGTCGCCGGGCGGATCGTCGAGGAGGGCGGCCCCGAGCTCGCGGACCGGCTCGAGGACGAGGGCTACGACCGCTTCCTTCAGGGCGAGCCCGAGCCCGCGGTCGAGGTGTAGGCCATGACCGCGACACTCAGCCCGGAGCGGTTCGACGAGGTCACCGAGGCGCTCAAGGACGTGATGGACCCCGAACTGGGGATCAACGTCGTCGACCTCGGGCTCATCTACGACCTCAGCTGGGATGACGAGAACGACGCCCTCGTCATCCACATGACGCTCACCTCCGCGGGATGCCCGCTGACCGACGTGCTCGAGGAGCAGACCGCGCAGGCGCTCGACGACGTGGTGGAGCGGTTCCGGATCAACTGGGTGTGGATGCCGCCGTGGGGCCCCGAGCGGATCACCGACGACGGGCGCGACATGATGCGTGCGCTCGGCTTCGCTATCTGAGTCTCGCTAGGCTCGGGGGATGACCGCCCCGCTGCAGGCCCTGCCCATCGACGAACTGCGGCGGCGGTCCAGTACGAAGTGGCGCACGTATCCCGCCGACGTGCTGCCGCTGTTCGTCGCCGAGACCGACTTCCCGCTCGCTCCGGCGATCGCGGCGCGACTGTCGGATGCCGTGGCGTGCGGAGACACCGGCTACACGCCGCCGGATCCCGGCATCCGTGCCGCATATGCCGGCTTCGCCCGCCGGCGCTTCGCCTGGGATGTCGAGCCAGAGCGGATCCGCACGACCTGCGACGTCATGATGGGCGTCGTCGAGCTGCTCCGCGCCACGATCGCCCCCGGCGACCGGGTGGTGATCACGCCGCCCGTCTACCCGCCGTTCTACGACTGCGTGCCCGAGGCGGGCGGGGTGGTCGAGCGGGTGCCGCTCGTGCGCCATGACGACGGCTGGGAGCTCGACCTGAACGGCATCGAGGCGGCGCTGGCCGCCGGCGCGCGCGCCGTGCTGCTGTGCAATCCGCACAACCCGACCGGCACGGTCCACTCGAGGGCGCAGCTCGCCGGGCTCGCCGAGCTCGCCGAACGCCACGGCGCGGTGGTGGTCAGCGACGAGATCCATGCCCCGCTGACGCTGCCGGGCGCCCGGTTCACCCCGTTCCTGGCCGCCTCTGAGGCGGCCGCGCGCATCGGCTACGCCGTCACCAGCGCCAGCAAGGCGTTCAACCTGGCGGGGCTCAAGTGCGCACTCATGATCACGGCGGGCGAGCAGACCGCGGGAGTGCTGCGCGCGCTTCCCGCGGAAGTGGAGTGGCGCACCGGGCTGTTCGGCGCACTGGCCGGCGTCGCGGCGCTCGACGGGTCGAGCGACTCCTGGCTCGACGCGTTGCTGGCGCGCCTCGACGACAATCGGCGATTGCTCGCCGACCTGCTCGCCGAGCACCTGCCCGCCGCGCGCTACCTGCCGCCGGATGCCGGATTTCTCGCCTGGGTGGATCTGTCGGCGATGGGCTGGGGAGACGATCCCGCGCGGCGAATCCTCACCGACGCCAAAGTGGCGCTGCACTTCGGCCCCGCGTTCGGTGAACAGGGCCGCGGATTCGTGCGCATCAACATGGGCTGTGATCCCGACCTGCTGCGCGAGGCCGTCGCCCGCATCGGCGCACTGCGCTGAACTCAGCGGCCTCGGGCGTCGAGCGCGCGCACGCCGCGCCAGGCGAGCGGCACCAGCAGGGCGGCGAGGATCGCCTTGACCAGGTCGCCCAGCAGGAACGGCAGCAGGCCAGTGCCCAGGGTCGCCCCGAGCAGGGTGTCGAAGCCCATCGCACCGTGCCAGACGCCGGCGCCCAGCTGCTGCAGCGACAGATACAGCCACGGCAGTCCGACGGCGTAGATCGCCGCGGTGCCCGCGAGGAACGCTCCGAGCATCCCCGTCGGCCGGCGGTCCCACGCCCTGCGTGCGAGCAGGCCGACCAGCGCCGACGCGACGACGAAGCCGACCAGATAGCCGCCGCTGGGCAGCGCCAGCAGGCTGCCGTGCGCACCGCCGGCGAACACGGGCAGTCCCAGCACCCCGACCACGACGTACAGCGCGAGCGCACTCGCGCCGCGCACGGGGCCCAGGGCGGTGCCGACCAGCAGCACCGCGAACGTCTGCGCGGTCAACGGCACCGGCCAGAACGGCACGGTCAGCTGCGCCGACAGCGCCACGAGCGCTGCCCCGGTGACCACGAGCACGGCGTCGACCGCGTAGGCCAGCACGCGCGGGCGTGCGGGGGTGACGAGATCGGCGAGCACCCGCGGTGCGCGGGGGGTGGCGGCGAGTGACATGCTTACTCCTCGAATCGGGGCGCATGGCTGCGCCGGACTCAGCCTAGAGGTCTGCCCGGCCGACTTCTTGGATCGAGTCCACCGAAGGGGCGGGCCGTGTCTGTGCGGTTCGTGCACGGTGCGCGCGGCACGGGATGCTGCCCGCCCGGTAGAATCGACACCGGCCGCTCGGCCGCATCCCTCCTCCGATCGAACGGATTCCGCCGTGCTCGCCGTCCACGACCTCGAGATCCGCGTGGGCGCCCGCGTGCTGATGTCGGACGTGTCGTTCCGCGTCTCGCCCGGAGACAAGATCGGCCTGGTCGGCCGCAACGGCGCAGGCAAGACGACCTTGACCAAGGTGCTCGCCGGCGACCTGCTGCCCGCCGGCGGGCGGGTGGAGCGCGGCGGCGAGCTGGGCTATCTGCCGCAGGACCCCCGCACGGGCGATCCCGACGATCTGGCGCGCACGCGCATCCTCGACGCGCGCGGGCTCGGTCAGCTGTCGCTCGGCATGCACGAGGCATCCGAGCAGATGGGGTCGGCCGACCCGGAGGTCTCGGCGCGCGCCATGCGCCGTTACGCGACGCTCACCGAGCGCTTCGAGGCGCACGGAGGCTACGCCGCCGAAGCGCACGCCGCATCGATCGCGCACAACCTCGCACTGCCCGATCGCATCCTCGACCAGCCGCTGCGCACCCTGTCGGGCGGTCAGCGCCGCCGCATCGAACTGGCCCGCATCCTGTTCTCCGACGCGCAGACCATGATCCTCGACGAACCGACCAACCACCTCGACGCCGACAGCGTCGTGTGGCTGCGCGACTTCCTGCAGGGCTACAAGGGCGGGCTGATCGTGATCTCGCACGACGTGGAACTGGTGGGGGAGACCGTCAATCGCGTGTTCTACCTCGATGCCACCCGCCAGCAGATCGACGTGTACAACATGAACTGGCGCAACTACCTGCGCCAGCGGGTGGCCGACGAGGATCGCCGCAAGAAGGAGCGGGCCAACGCCGAGAAGAAGGCGACGGCGCTCTCGCAGCAGGCCGCCAAGTTCGGCGCGAAGGCCACCAAGGCGGCGGCTGCGCACCAGATGATGGCGCGCGCCGAGAAGCTGCTGTCCTCGCTCGACGAGGTGCGTCAGGTCGACCGGGTGGCCAAGCTGCGCTTCCCCAAGCCCGCGGCGTGCGGCAAGACCCCGCTCACGGCAGGGGGGCTGTCGAAGTCGTACGGGTCGCTCGAGATCTTCACCGACGTCGACCTCGCGATCGACCGCGGGTCGAAGGTGGTCGTGCTCGGACTCAACGGCGCGGGAAAGACCACGCTGCTGCGCATCCTCGCCGGGGTCGACGCGCCCGACACCGGTCAGGTCGATCCCGGGCACGGGCTGAAGATCGGCTACTACGCGCAGGAGCACGAGAATCTGGATGTCTCCCGCAGCGTGCTGCAGAACATGATGTCGGCCGCACCCGACATCACCGAGACCGAGGCGCGCAAGGTGCTCGGCTCGTTCCTGTTCACGGGCGACGACGTGCTCAAGCCCGCCGGCGTGCTCTCCGGCGGCGAGAAGACCCGGCTGTCGCTGGCCACCCTCGTGGTGTCGGCGGCGAACGTGCTGCTGCTCGACGAACCCACCAACAACCTCGACCCCGCCTCCCGCGACGAGATCCTCGGCGCGCTCGCGCACTACGAAGGCGCCGTCGTGCTGGTCTCGCATGACGAGGGCGCCGTACAGGCGCTCAACCCGGAGCGCGTGCTCATCCTGCCCGACGGGGTCGAAGACCTCTGGGGCCGCGACTACGTCGATCTGGTGGCGCTGGCCTGATCCTGCCGGTCCTCGGCGGCGTCGAGCAGGGCGTCCTCCTCCGCGCCGTCGCGGTCGCGGCGCGCAGGGAACATCGTCCGACTCGCCTTACGGGCGGCGCCTTCGGCGGCGCGCCGCCGGGCGGCGTCCGGGTCGGTGAGGGCGAGCTCGGCGACGGCCGCGGCATCTGCTTCTTCTTCGCGCCGATGCCGGCGCTCGGTGCGGATCACATACCAGATGAACGCGAAAGCCATCGCCGCGAACAGGATCCACTGCACGGCGTACGACAGGAACGGCCCGGGATCGCTGTCGGGACTGGCCAGCGGTTGAGGCGCTGTCGCGGGTGCCGGCTGCTCCGACACCATCAGCCCGTAAGCGCTCTGCTCGAGGTGCGCACCGTCCGCGCCGAGCAGGTCGGCGGCCAGCGGCAGGTTGATCGAGGGCAGCTGTCTGGGCGGGGCGGAGCGCCCGGACGGCGGCAGCGGCTCACCCGGGCGCAGGCGCGCGATCACGGTCACGGTGCCGGCGGGCGGGGCGGGCACGGGTGCCGACGTGTCGGAGGTGCTGCCCGTGGGCACCCAGCCGCGATCGATGAGCAGCACGCGGCCATCGGTCAGCTGCAGCGGCACCAGCACCTCGTAGGCGACGGTGCCGCTCTGCGGCCGGTTGCGCGCCAGCAGTTGCCGGTCGGCGAGGTAGTTGCCCACCAGCCGCACCTGCCGCCATTCGTCGCCCGGCCGCATCGCGCCGCCGGCGGGCACCAGCTCGGCGAAGGGGACGGGTGCGGCGTGGTAGTTCTCGGCGACCAGCGCGAGTTGCTCGGCACGGTCGGCGTTGCGCGAGAACTGCCAGTGCGACAGGAAGCCGCAGGCGATCGCGAACACGATCGCCACCCCCACATAGGCCGTCCAGCGCACCGCTGCGGGTGCTGCGGCGCGCGACGCACGGCTCATGCCGTGCCCGCCGCGGCGTGCAGCGGGCGCACCGCGAGCGGAAAGTCCCGCGCCGCCAGGAACTCGCGCAGGAAGTCGAGGTGGGCTGCGCAGGCGCCCCACTGCTTGCGTCGGTCGGCGGTGTGGATGCGCGGATTGCGCCACTCGATGATCCACTCGGCCGCCGCCGTGCACCCGGCGCGGGAGCAGGCGCCCTCGGGCCTCGGCCCGATCACGTCGAGGCATCCGGACTGTCGGGCGCGGTGATCGCGTGCGGCGGCTCTGCCGGGCTGATCCGCACGATGCGCGGTGCATCGGCCGGGGCCTGCGGCCGTGCGGGCAGCGCCAACTCGGGGTTCTCCGCGGGGCGACCGTGTGCGGCCTGCCCGACGTTCGCGAGCACGACCGCGAAGTAGGGCAGGAACGTCGCACCGAGGCCGAACAGGATCGTCCACCAGCCATAGGGCTGCACCGCCACCAGCAGGACGAAGCACGCGACGCGGATTCCCATCGTGATCAGGTAGCGGCGGATGCGCGTGCTCTCGTCGTCGTGTGCCGATGGCGGCAACGACGTGGCGGACGGGAGTTTCGTGCGGGAGGACATGAGTTTCAGACGAGGCGGAGGCGATGCCTCCAGCCTACGCCGGAGGCATCGCCTGGGATCCGGGCGCCGCCTCAGGAGTAGCTGCCGTAGCGCATGCTCGCAGCCTGGAGCGCGATGAACGCGATGATGAGCACGACCCCGACGATCAAGGACAGGCCCGCGCCGACCCAGCCGACGATGACGCCGGCCAGCGCCATGCCGCGCCCGCTCTCGCCGGTGCGCTTGATCTGTGCGAGCGAGACGTGCCCCATGATCGCACCGGCCACCGAGCCGACGAACGGCAGGATGCCGACGATGCCGAGGATCGACGCGATCATCGAGATGATCGACAGCACATTGGTCTTCTGCGCGGGCGCCGACGTGTATGCGGGCGGCGGGGCGTACGCGGGTGGCGACGGCGCGGCGGCCGGCGGCGGGTAGACGGGTGCGGCCGGCGGCGCGTAGACCGGCGCGGGCTCCGCGACCGGGGCTGCCGGCTCTGCGGCGGGCGCGGGCGCTGCGGGCTCTGCGGCGGGCGCCTGCTCTGCGGCTGGTGCCGGCTCTGCGGTGGGCGCCGGCTCTGCGGCGGGTGCCGTCGACTCTGCGGGTTCGGTCGCGGGGATGCCCGGTTCCTCGGGCGGGGTGGTCTGTCCGGGGTCGCTCATGTGTCCTCCACTTCGGTGGATCAAGGCTTGCAGCGCCCGGCGCGGGTGTCAAACGGCGTGCCGGGTAGTCTGGTGCTTCCTGCGCCGTCCATGGGGGGAGAGCCCGTGTCCACTGATCGCGTCGTCCTGGTCACCGGCGGCAACCGCGGCATCGGCCGCGCCATCGCCGAGCGCTTCGTCGCCGACGGGTACCGCGTCGCGGTGACCGCGCGCAGCGGCGAAGGCCCGCAAGGGTGCCTCACGGTGCGCGCCGACGTCACCGATTCGGCCTCGCTGGATGCCGCATTCTCCGTGGTAGAGGCCGAACTCGGGCCGGTGGGGATCGTGGTCGCCAACGCCGGAATGACGAAGGACACCCTGCTGCTGCGGATGACCGACGAGGATTTCGACTCGGTGGTGGCGACCAACCTGGGTGGTGCGTTCCGCGTGGTCAAGCGCGCGTCGAAGGCGATGCTGCGCGCGCGATGGGGCCGTGTCATCCTGATCTCATCCGTCGTCGGTCTGTATGGTTCGGCGGGGCAGGTCAACTACGACAGCTCGAAGAGCGCCCTGGTGGGCTTCGCCCGTTCGCTCACGCGCGAGCTCGGCGGGCGCGGTATCACGGCCAACATCGTGGCGCCGGGGTTCATCGAGACCGACATGACCGCCGCGCTGCCCGAGCAGACGCAGGACGAGTATCGGCGCAGCATCCCGGCCGGACGATTCGCCACGGCGGCGGAGGTCGCCGGCGTGGTGGCCTGGCTCGCCTCCGACGACGCCGCCTACATCTCCGGCGCCGTGATCCCCGTCGACGGCGGCCTCGGCATGGGCCACTGACGTCGGCAGCCCGCGGTAGGCTGTCAGGGCGAAGGGGAGTATCCCGGTTCGCGTGCTCGTCATCACGAGTCCCGTCGGAGGGACTCCGGGCATGCGCCGCCGCAGGCGGGGGAGAGACTTTCGGGCCACATCCCTACCCGGAAGACCCGCATGATCGTCGACATCCCTGCGTGGTTCGAGATCGCCTCGCTCGTCGTGCTCACGGCGGTCCTGGCGGCCGACCTGCTGCTGATCGTGAAGCGCCCGCACATCCCGAGCATGACCGAATCGGGGTTGTGGGTGGCGTTCTATGCGGCCCTCGCCCTGCTGTTCGCCGTACTGCTGAGTGCTGCGGCAGGCGGCGACGCGGCCGGCCAGTTCCTCGCGGGCTGGCTCACCGAATACAGCCTGTCGGTCGACAACCTGTTCGTGTTCGTGCTGCTGATGAGCCAGTTCGCGGTGCCGCGGCGCTATCAGCAGCGCGTGCTGATGGTGGGCGTCATCCTGGCGCTGGTGCTGCGAGGCGTGTTCATCCTGATCGGCGCGGCGCTGATCGACAGCTTCAGCTGGATCTTCTACGTGTTCGGGCTGTTCCTCGTGTTCACCGCCTGGCGACAGGCGTTCCCCGGCAAGAGCGAGCAGGATGCCAAGGCTGAGACGGGCATCGTGCGCGTGCTGCGCAGATTCATCGACATCAGCGATGAGTACGACGGCACCCGCCTGCGCACGACGGTGGCGGGTCGGCGGATGTTCACGCCGATGCTGCTGGTGCTGATCGCGATCGGCTTCACCGACCTGATCTTCGCCATCGACTCGATCCCGGCGATCTTCGGCATCACCCGCAGCGCCTTCATCGTGTTCGCCGCGAACGTGTTCGCGCTGATGGGCCTTCGTCAGCTGTACTTCCTGCTCGGCGGACTGCTCGACCGGCTGCGCTACCTGCACTACGGCATCGCATTCATCCTCGCGTTCATCGGTGTCAAGCTCGTGCTGCACGCGCTGCACGGCAACCAGCTGCCGTTCATCGCAGGCGGCGAAGGCGTGGCCTGGGCGCCGGAGATCGACACGTGGACCTCGCTCTGCGTGATCGCGGCAGCGATGACGACGGCGACGATCGCGAGCTTGGTCGCCTCGCGGCGGGAGTCGCGCGCGGCCGGCCGGTCGCGACGGCGGTGATATCCTGAGGTCGATGCGGATCGCTCGACTTCTCCTTCGCGGCCGCGACGGGTCCTAATTCCAGGCCACACCCGTCGCGGAGTCTGTCGTGGGCCCCACCGATCCCATCAGGAGCACGAAAAGCCATGAGCACCACCAGTTCCGGCGTATCCGATCGAGCACCGCGCACCCTCGCCCAGAAGGTGTGGGACGACCATGTCGTCGTGCAGGGTGCGCCGGGCGAGCCCGACCTCATCTACATCGACCTGCACCTCGTGCACGAGGTGACCAGCCCGCAGGCGTTCGACGGGCTGCGCGCCGAGGGCCGCGGCGTGCGCCGGCTCGATCTCACGCTCGCCACCGAGGACCACAACACCCCGACGCTCGACATCGACAAGCCGATAGCGGATGCGACCAGTCGCATCCAGATCGACACGCTGCGCCGCAACGCCGCGGAGTTCGGGGTGCGGCTGCACTCCCTCGGCGACAAGGAGCAGGGCATCGTGCACGTCGTGGGGCCGCAATTGGGCCTCACCATGCCGGGGATCACTGTCGTGTGCGGCGACTCGCACACCTCCACGCACGGCGCGTTCGGGGC
>CAYLMS010000026.1:0-11380 GCA_964384455.1 uncultured Microbacterium sp.
CTCGGATGTCGGCGAGCAGGTCGACGGCCTCACCTACGCCACCGCGGCCGGGGGCGACCTCGCACAGACGGCCGCCCTGATCGAGCAGGCCGGCGGCGAAGCCCGCACCGCCGTCGCCGATGTGCGCGACATCCGCGCTCTCGAGGCCGCCGTGACCGCCGCCACCACCCGGTGGGGGCGGCTCGACACGATCGTCGCCAACGCGGGGGTGGCATCCTGGCCGCCGTCGACGTGGGAGGCGACCGCCCAGCAGTGGCAGACGATGCTCGACATCGTGCTCACCGGCACTTGGAACACCGTGCGCGCCGGCATCCCCGCCCTCCGTGCGGGCGGGCGGGGCGGGGCGATCGTCATGGTCGGATCGACCGCTGCGGTGCGTCCGCTCGCGACCATCGGCCACTATGCCGCCGCCAAGCACGGCCTGGTCGGGCTGGCCAAGTCGCTGGCGCTGGAGCTGGCCGCCGAGAGCATCCGGGTGACGGTCGTCGAGCCGGGCGGCACGGCCACCGAGATGACCCAGAATCCGCAGGCCGAGCGCTGGCAGGCGGGGTTCGGGGGCGGCGACACGCTGTCGCTGCCGATGCCGATCGCGCGCATGGAGCCGGTCGATGTGGCCCACGCCATCCGTTGGCTGGCCTCCGACGAGGCCCGGTACGTCACCGGCACCACTCTGGTGGTCGATGCGGGCGCGACGCTGTGAGGCAGCGACCGCACGAGAGAATGGATGCGAGCGCGCAGGCACAGTCGTGGTCATGGCGCGCACGGGCGGGGGGAGCAGGATGAGCGGGGTCGTGGTGCTCGGCAGCGCGAACGCCGATCTGGTGGTCGAGGTGCCGCGACGGCCGCACGGCGGCGAGACGCTCACGGGCTCGGATCTGCACGTCTTCCCCGGCGGCAAGGGGGCCAATCAGGCGGCCGCCGCCGCGCGGGCGGGAGCGGCGACCCGGTTCCTCGGCAGTGTGGGAGACGACGGCAACGGCGCCTTCCTGCGCGAGCATCTGCAGGCGGCCGGCGTGCAGGTGCACGGCGTGCGCGCCGGCGCGCGCCCGACCGGCACGGCCATGATCCTGCTCACGCCCGACGGCGAGAACTCGATCGTGGTCTCGCCCGGCGCCAACCACGCCGTCGACATCGCGATGGCCGAGGCGATGGCGCCCGTCTGGCTCGACGCCGGCGTGCTCGTGCTGAACCTGGAGATCCCGCATGAGACGGTGCGTCACGTCGTGGCGCGCGCGCATGCGGCCGGTGTGCGGGTGCTGTTGAACGCGGCGCCCGCAGCGCGGTTGGATGCCGCCACCCTCGCCGCGTGCGACCCGCTGGTGGTCAACGAGTACGAGGCGGCGATCGCGCTGGGCGCCGACGGCGAGACCGACTTCGACGCCCTCGCCGAAGCTCTGCGTCGCGCAGGCGCCCGCTCGGTGGTGATCACGCTCGGCGCCGCCGGGGCGCTGGTCGCCGACGCCGACGGGGTGGACCGCATCCCGGCCTACCGGGTGGAGGTCGTCGACACGACCGGCGCGGGCGACGCGTTCGTCGGTGCGACCGCGTGCGAGCTGGCGCGCGGGGTGCCGCTGCGCGACGCCGTGCGGTTCGCGACCGCGATGTCGGCGATCGCGGTGCAGCGCAAGGGCGCTCAGTCGTCGTACGCCGACCGCGCCGAGGTCGAGCAGTTCATGCGGACCGCGCGATCCTGAAGTCGACCACCTTCTTCAGCAATGCCGTGAGTGTGTCGCTCTCCTCGCCGGTCAGCCCCTCGGCCCAGAAATGCTCTCTCGCGTTATAGGCGCCGAAGCCCTGATCGAACTGAGCGCGGCCGAGGTCGGTGAGCGACAGCAGAATCACCCGCCCGTCTTCGGGCGAAGGGCGTCGACTGAGCAGGCCCTGGCCGACCATCGCATCGACGAGCACCGAGGCGGTCGCCTTCTTCATGTTCGCGAACCTGGTGAGCCGGTGGAACTCGAGCTCGCCGTGCAGGGTCAGGATCATCAGCACGTTCAGCAACTGGTTGGTGGTGAGGTTGCTGTGCTGGGTGAGGTGGTCGCTGAGGTCGAAGAAGACGAGGTTGGCGGCAGTGCGCAGGGTCATGCACAGTCGCATGGCATCGGCGTCGATTCCGGGCACGGCCTTGGGCACCTCTTCGACAGCGCGGTCTACGACCGACCACCACATCTCGATGTCAGCAGGCAGATGCGGGGCCTTGGCTCGGGGCATGGTGTTCCTCCGCTCGTCGGGCGCAGCTTGGGCAAGTGTAGTTTCGTGCTGTCCCCCCGTGCCGCCGGCGTCGCATCCCGAGTTGAACCGATCGGCGAAATCACCCTAGCTTTCCGTGTAACTAGATAGGCTAGAGGTGCTCGACGCGCGGAATACTCCCCTGGGGTGACTTCGCGCGCGAGCACCCGACGCCGTCGACGATGAGGAAGCCCCATGCCGCGCTGGATGCGAACCGTGTTGCCCACCGTGCTGATCCTGGGGTGGGTCGTGCTGGCCGGCGTGGGCGGGCCCTACTTCGGGCGGGTGTCGGAGGTGTCGAGCAACGACCAGACGAGCTACCTTCCGGCCAGTGCAGACGCCACCAAGGTGGCAAAGGTGCAGGCGGAGTTCCGCAGCAGCAACACGGTGCCCGCCATCGTGGTCTACCACCGCTCGTCCGGGCTCACCCGCGACGATCTGGCCGCGATCGCGGACGACGCCACGACCGTCGCCGGGCTGCCCGGCGTGCAGGGCGCCGTCTCGCCGGCGATCAGGTCGAAGGACGGTCAGGCGGCCGAGGTGTTCGTGCCGTTCGCCAACGACTCGCACCTCGCCACCCACGTCGCGGGACTGCGCAGCCACCTCGCGACGCGCACGCCAGACGGCGTCACCTCGTTCGTCACGGGCCCGGCAGGGTTCACCGCCGACCTGGTCGCCGCATTCGGCGGCATCGACGGCATCCTGCTCGCCGCGGCCCTGGCGGCGGTGTTCCTGATCCTGGTGGTGGTGTACCGCTCGCCGCTGCTGCCCGTGCTGGTGCTCGCCACCTCCATGTTCGCGCTGTGCGTGGCGCTGCTGGTGGTGTGGTGGCTGGCCAAGTGGGGCATTCTGCAGCTGAACGGTCAGGTGCAGGGCATCCTGTTCATCCTGGTGATCGGTGCGGCCACCGACTATTCGCTGCTGTACGTCTCGCGCTACCGTGAGGCGCTGCGCGACGAGAGGAGCAGATGGCAGGCCACCTGGACGGCGCTACGCGGGGCGTTCGGCCCGATCGTGGCCTCGGCCGGCACCGTGATCGTCGGCCTGCTGTGCCTGCTGTTCAGCGATCTCAACTCCAACAAGGCGCTCGGCCCGGTCGCCTCGATCGGCATCGTCTTCGCGTTCCTGGCGGCGATGACCTTCCTGCCCTCGGTGCTGCTCGCGTTCGGCCGGGCGGCGTTCTGGCCGGTGCGGCCGAAGCTCGGCTCCGAGCATCCGCAGATCGTCGGCCCGCATGCGCACGGGCTGTGGGCGGGCGTCGCGGGGTGGATCCGCCGCGCCCCACGCATCATCTGGATCGCCTGCACGATCGCGCTGCTGGCGGGGTCCGCCGGTTTGCTGCAGTTGAAGGCCGACGGCGTGCCGCAGAGCGACCTCATCCTCGGGCATTCGGATGCCCGAGAAGGCCAGAAGGTGCTCGCCGAGCACTTCCCCGGCGGTTCGGGCAGCCCGGCCGTTGTGGTCGGTCCGGCGGCGAAGCTGCAGTCGATGGCCGACGTGCTGCTTCAGCACGCGGGCGTGTCGTCGGTGGTCGTGGTGGCGAAGGGGGCGCCCGGTGGCACCGCTCCGGTGACCCGCGATGGGGTGCAGCCGGTGGGCCCTCCTGGCACACCGGCGCCGACGCCCACCGAGGTGCGCGGCGACGTCATGCTCGAGGCCACCCTCACCGATCCGGCAGACTCGGATGCCGCGCAGACCACTGTGCGCGCGGTGCGCACCGCCTTCAATGACGTCGGCGACAGCATCCTGGTCGGCGGCGTAACCGCAGTCGCCATCGATTCGAACGATGCCTCGATCCACGACCGCAACACGATCATCCCGATCGTGCTCGTGGTCATCCTGGTGATTCTGATGCTGCTGCTGCGGGCCGTCGTCGCGCCGGTGCTGCTCGTGCTCTCGGTCGTGGTGTCGTTCGCCGCGTCGCTCGGGGTGGCCGCGTTCGTGTTCAACGGAGTGTTCCGCTTCCCCGGCGCCGACCCCGCCGTGCCGCTCTACGCGTTCGTGTTCCTCGTGGCGCTCGGCATCGACTACAACATCTTCCTGATGACGCGCGTGCGCGAGGAGTCGATCCTGCACGGCACGCGGCAGGGCATTCTGCGCGGGCTCGCAGTGACCGGCGGGGTGATCACGTCGGCAGGGCTCGTGCTGGCATCCACCTTCGCCGCGCTCGGCGTGATCCCCATCCTGTTCCTGGTGCAGATCGCGTTCATCGTGGCCTTCGGCGTGCTCGTCGACACGCTGATCGTGCGATCGCTGCTGGTGCCTGCCGCATCGTATGACATCGGGCGCGCCATCTGGTGGCCGTCACGGCTCTGGCAGCACGAGGTCGACACCCCGCGCGGCGGCTCCGGCAGCGTCAGCCGCGCGGAGCAACCGAAGCCGGCGCCGAGTCGCCGGGCGCTGCGTCGTCGGTCTGACTGAGCTGCTCGAGGAAGCGGATCACCGTATCGCGCTCGGCAGTGGTGAGAGCCGCCGCGACGGTGAACCGGTGGGCGTGCATCCTCCCCACGCCGTCGCGCACGCGTTCGTGCGTCTGCTGCGTGATCGTGATCACCAGGGCGCGCCGGTCGGTCGGGTGCGGGGCGCGCTCGATGTGCCCGGCGTGCTCCAGCCGGTCGAGCAGCTTGGTGGTCGATGCGGTCGAGATGCGCAGGTGCTCGGCAAGCAGGCCCGGTGTGACCAGGGTGCCCTCGTTCTTCGCCGCGACGAGGAACCGCAGCGCCTTCATGTCGGTCTCGTTCAGCTTCATCTGATGCCTCGAGCGGAAGCTGATCTCCTGCTCGGCCTCGCGCCAGGTTCGGATGCCCACGAGCAGCCGAACGATCTGACCGATCTCCTGCGGGTCGAGCCCGTCGTAGCTCACGAGCTGCTGGTGGGGGTCGATCACCCTGGGGTCGAGCATCGCGTCGGCCGAGGGTGTGTCGATGCTGAGCGGATCGCTGGGGGTCCGCGGCTCGCTCACCGTAGCAGTATACTCAGACTTACTGCAAGCTTGGCTAGCTGCTTTACAAGCGAGATAAAATGCCGGATGCTGGGATGGTGACGAACAGACCGGAACTCGACGAAGACGTGGTGCTGCTGGACGAGCAGGGCGATCCGATCGGCGTCACGTCGAAGGCGAGCGTGCACGGCCCCGACACCCCGTTGCACCTGGCGTTCTCGTGCCATGTCTTCGACGACGAGGGTCGAGTGCTGATCACCCGGCGCGCCCTGCAGAAGGCGACCTGGCCGGGCGTATGGACGAACTCGTTCTGCGGCCACCCGCGACCGGCCGAACCCGTGCTGCAGGCGGTGCACCGTCATGCCGATCATGAGCTGGGATTCGATGTGGCAGACGTCGAGCTCGTGCTGCCCCTGTTCCGCTACCGGGCGACGGATGCGTCAGGCAAGGTCGAGAACGAGGTGTGCCCGGTCTACTCCGCACGGGCCGTCGGACCGATCCGACCACGTCCCAGCGAGGTGATGGCCTTCGCGTGGGTCGATGCCATCGATCTGGGCCGGTCGATCCGCCTCACACCGGCGGTGTTCAGCCCGTGGCTGGTGCTGCAGGCGCGCCTCCTGCCGATGCTCGCCGGCGGCGAGGGCGCCCCGGTACCAGGCGACCGTGGGTCGGCGGAGATCGACCGATGACCGTTACGGCACACGCGATGTCGACGATCGAGCTGCGGCGCATCGTCGACGAGCGTCTGCGCGCGTTCTTCGATGAGCATGCGGGGAGCGCGGGGCCGGCCGGCACGACATTCTCGCGACTGTGGTCGTCGATCGCCCGGTCAAGCGGGGGCGGCAAGCGCATCCGGCCGACTCTGGTGCTGCGCGCGCACAGCGCATTCGGCGGCGACTCCCCCGACGATGCCGTGACGGTGGCGACGGCGTTCGAATTGCTGCATACGGCATTTCTGCTGCACGACGATGTGATCGACGGCGACCTGATGCGCCGGGGACGGCCGAACCTCATCGGCGAATTCGTGGAGGATGCCCGGCGACGGGGTGTCCCCGATCAGAGCGCGCGCGAGTGGGGCCGCGCCGCCGCGATCCTCGGCGGCGACATCCTGATCCACTCCGCGCAGGCCATGGTCGCGCGGGCGGGGGTGGGTCATACGCGTCGGATCGCGCTGCTGGACGTGATGGAGCAATCGGTCTTCGTCACCGCCGCCGGCGAGCTGGATGACGTTGCTTTCAGCACCGGCGCCGCGGTCGCGTCGCAGGCCGACGTGCTCGCGATGACGCGCGCAAAGACGGCACACTACTCGTTCCAGGCACCGCTGCAGGCCGGCGCGATCCTGGCGGGCGCGGCCGACGACGACGTGGCCATGCTGGGGCGGTTCGGGCGCAGTGTCGGCGTCGCGTTCCAGCTGCAGGACGACCTGCTGGGGGTCTTCGGTGCGAGCGAGATGACCGGCAAGTCCACCCGTAGCGACCTGCAGAATGCGAAGTCCACCTGCCTGATGACGTACGCCCTGCAGACCGATGCGCGTGCAGAGCTGCTCGCCGCCACCGGTGCTGCCGAACTGTCCGAAGGCGATCTGCGTCGCATCCGCGCGCTGCTGACCGACTGCGGGGCGCGGTCGTTCGTCGAGCGGCTCATCGACGGCTTCGTCTCCGATGCGATCGCGACGATCGCCGACCATCCATTGCCCGGCCATCTTGGCGAGTATCTGTGCGAGGTCGCGGAGTGCGCCGGGCATCGAGTGTCATGAGGGCGACGCTGCCCGCAGGGAGTAGCCGCCTGGCGCAGTACGAGCACTGCGCCGAGGCGAGTTCGGCACGCGTGATCGCCGAGTACTCCACCTCGTTCGGGATGGCCGTGCGCCTGCTCGCTCCGGGCTATCGGAGCCATATCCGCAACCTCTATGGCCTGGTGCGCCTCGCGGATGAAATCGTCGACGGTGCGGCCGCAGAAGCGGGCGTCGATCGGCACAGCCAGCTGCTGCTGCTCGATGACCTGGAACGCGAGACCGCTGCGGCGACCGCCCGCGGCTTCAGCACCAACCTCGTGGTGCACTCCTTCGCGTCCACGGCGCGCCGCGCCGGCATCGGCGCCGACCTGACCGCCCCCTTCTTCGGCTCGATGCGCCGCGATCTGGGTTCGGGGGCGTTCGAGGCGCACGAGGTGCGCGAATACATCTACGGCTCGGCAGAGGTGATCGGACTGATGTGCCTCCGTGTCTTCGTGGCGGGCAGACCCGCCGATGAGGCGAGCACCGGCCGGCTGGAGGAAGGGGCGCAGCGCCTGGGCGCGGCCTTCCAGAAGATCAATTTTCTGCGCGACCTCGCCGCGGACTGGTCGGGCCTCGGCCGCACCTACTTCGCCGGTGTCACACCAGACAGCGTCACCGAGGCTCAGAAGCAGGCCCTGGTGAGCGACATCGACGCCGATCTGGCGGCCGCCGCCGCGGCGATCCCGCACCTGCCGCGCGGTGCTCGCAAGGCCGTGACGATGGCCTACCGGCTCTTCGCAGACGTGAACGAACGGCTCAGACGCACCCCCGCGCACGATCTTGCGAAAGCCCGCGTGCGGGTGCCGGCGTGGCGCAAGGCCGCCATTCTCGCGGGCGTCACCATCGGACGCGCCCCGAGCGGACATCCGCAGTGACCCACACGCGCACCGCCGCCGTGATCGGCGCGGGCATCGCCGGCCTGGCCGTGGCGGCACTGCTGCAGCGCGAGGGCTATCGCACCACGGTGTTCGAGTCGTCGCACACGGTCGGCGGCCGGGCCGGCAGCTGGCTGCGCGACGGGTTCCGCTTCGACACCGGGCCGTCGTGGTACCTGATGCCGGAGGTCTTCGACCACTTCTTCCGCCTGCTGGGCACAAGCGCCGCCGAGCAGCTTTCGCTGCAACGACTCGACCCCGGCTACCGGGTCTACTTCGAAGGAATGGCGGATGCTGTCGACGTCGCCGCGCGGCGCGACGAGAACGTCGCCCTGTTCGAGGCGCTCGAGCCGGGGGCGGGAGCGCAGCTGGAGGCCTACCTCGACTCGGCGGCGCACACCTACCGGCTCGCCACCGAGAAGTTTCTCTACAGTACCTACGCGTCGTATCGGCCGCTGGTGACCCGTAAGACGCTGGCCCTCGCGCCTCGGCTCACCCGACTGCTCACGCAGCCGCTGGATCGCTTCATCGCGGTGCGGTTCCACGATCGGCGCGCACGTCAGATTCTCGGCTATCCGGCGGTGTTCCTCGGCAGTTCACCGTCGATGACCCCGAGCCTGTATCACCTGATGAGCCATCTCGATCTGGAAGCAGGGGTCTGGTATCCGCAGGGCGGATTTGCCGAGGTCATCGTCCGCATCGCGAGCCTTGCCGACGAACACGGTGTCACGGTGCGCACGGGCGCACCGGTCACGGCGATCGCCACCGAGCGACGAGGCCGACGCGCGCACGCGACCGGAGTGTCCTACACGCAGGACGGGATCGACCGCTTCGCGCCCGCGGACATCGTGGTGTCGGCGGCCGATCTGCATCACACCGAGACGCGGCTGCTGCCGGCGCACCTGCAGACCTATCCCGAGTCGTGGTGGTCGAGGCGCACCTCCGGTCCGGGTGCGGTGCTGGTGCTGCTCGGCGTGCGCGGCGCTCTGCCCGAGCTGACGCACCACAGTCTGTTCTTCGCCGAGGACTGGAAGCAGAACTTCGATGCGATCTTCCGGCATCCGACCCGGGTGCCCTCGCCCGCATCGCTGTATGTCTCGCGCACCAGCGCCACCGACCCGGGGGCGGCGCCGGCGGGCGACGAGAACCTGTTCGTGCTGGTTCCGGTGCCGGCCGACACGTCGCTCGGCGCCGGCGGCGTCGACGGGCGCGGAGCAGCACGCGTGGAGGCCGTGGCCGATGCGGCGATCGCGCAGATCGGCGACTGGGCGAGCATTCCCGACCTTGCGCAGCGTATCGTCGTGCGCCGCACGATCTCACCGGCCGACTTCGCCGCTGACCTGCACTCGTGGTGCGGCGGCGCGCTCGGCCCCGCGCACACGCTGCGCCAGAGCGCGTTCCTGCGGGGCTCCAACGCCTCGGCGAAGGTGGATGGGTTGTACTACGCGGGCGGCAGCACGGTGCCGGGGATCGGCCTGCCGATGTGTCTGATCAGCGCCGAACTGGTGATCAAGCGGCTGCGCGGCGACACCACTGCAGGTCCGCTGAGGGAGCCGCGATGAGCGTCGTCTACCTGACTGTGCTGCTGGCGTCATCGGGATGCATGGTGCTGGTGGATCGGCGATTCCGCCTGTTCTTCTGGCACCGCCCGGTGCAGGCAGCCATCGTGCTGGCATCCGGGCTGGTCTTCTTCCTCGCCTGGGATCTGCTGGGGATCGGCCTGGGCATCTTCGCCCGCGGGCGGTCGGCGTTCATGACGGGGTGGGAGTTCGCACCGCAGCTGCCGATCGAAGAGCCGCTCTTCCTCGCGTTCCTGTGCTACCTCGCCATGGTGGTCTTCACCAGCGGCCGCCGGCTGACTCGGCACCGCGGAGCGTCGCGATGAGCGCCTACCCGCTGCTGAGCATCAGCTTCACTGCGCTCGCGGTGATCGTGCTGCTGACCGCCCTGATCGTGCGGCGCAGCCGCGGGCAGCGCAACGGCCAGTGGATGCTGCTGATCCTGGCGACGGTAGTCCTGTTGGTGTTGCTGACCGCCGTCTTCGACAACGTCATGATCGCCGCCGGCCTTATGGTCTACGCGACCGAACGCACCTCGGGCATCACGATCGGGCTGGCGCCGATCGAAGACTTCGCCTACCCGCTCGCTGCGGCGCTGCTGCTGCCTTCGCTGTGGACGATCCTGCGAGCCGAGCGCGCGCATGAGCACTGACGCGCCGATGCGGTCGACACTCGAACAGCTGATCGTGGCATCCCGCCCGGTGAGCTGGGTCAATACCGCCTATCCGTTCGCCGCCGCCTATTGCCTCGCCACCGGTCGCATCGACGCCGCCCTGATCGTGGGCACGGTCTTCTTTCTCATCCCCTACAACCTGGCGATGTACGGCATCAACGACGTATTCGACTACGAGTCCGATCTGGCCAACCCGCGCAAGGGTGGGGCGGAGGGCGCGGTGCTCGACCGCGGGATGCATCGGCGCACGCTTGTGGCAGCGGTGGGGCTCTGCGCGCCGTTCGTCGTCGCGCTCGTGATGCTCGGCGCGGCCACCCCCTGGTCATGGGTGGTGCTGACGCTGTCGCTGTTCGCGGTCGCCGCCTATTCGGTGCCCGGGCTGCGGTTCAAGGAGGTGCCGTTCCTCGACTCAGTGACCTCCAGCTTCCACTTCGTGAGCCCTGCGCTCTATGGGCTTGCGCTCGCCGGCGCGCACGTCACCGGCCCGCTTCTCACACTGCTCGGCGCATTCTTCCTCTGGGGCGTGGCCAGTCACGCGTTCGGCGCCGTACAAGACGTGGTGCCCGACCGTTCGGCAGGCATCCGATCGGTGGCCACGGCCATCGGAGCGCGCGGGGCGGTGAGGTTCGCGATCGGATGCTGGGTGCTGGCCGGGCTGCTGATGCTCACCGTCGGGTGGCCGGGATGGCTGGCGGGACTGCTCGTCGCGCCGTATGTCGCGCTCGCCGCACCGTTCTGGTCGGTCGACGACGAGGCATCCGCTGCGGCGAATCGCGGCTGGCGCTGGTTCATCTGGGTCAACTACGCGGTCGGTTTCCTCATCACGATGCTGCTGATCGCCTACGCGGTGGCGCGGCCATGAATGCCCGAATAGAAGGGGTCGTGCCATGAGTGCACCCGGTGGAGCTGGACTCGCAGAA
Source organism: uncultured Microbacterium sp. (assembly GCA_964384455.1). Taxonomy (GTDB): domain Bacteria; phylum Actinomycetota; class Actinomycetes; order Actinomycetales; family Microbacteriaceae; genus Microbacterium. The sequence continues at coordinate 10,975 of CAYLMS010000026.1, forward strand.
CAGCTCGGCGGAGAAGGATCGCGCAGCGGGCGTCGCTGGGCCAGCCTCGTCTTCATCAGCCTCGCCGTCGCGCTGATCATCGTGGATTCGACGATCGTCAACGTCGCGATCCCTTCGATCGTGCGCGAGCTGTCATTGACTTCCACCCAGGTGCAGTGGGTGCAGGAGAGCTACACCCTCGTCTTCGCCGCACTGCTGCTCGTCTTCGGCACTCTGGCCGACCGCTACGGCCGGCGGCGACTGCTGCTGATCGGTGTGGTGGTGTTCGCCGCGGCATCCGTGCTGGCCGCGCTGGCACCCTCGGGCGAACTCCTGATCGCCGCACGCGTATTCCAAGGCATCGGTGGGGCCATGGTGCTGCCATCCACGCTCTCGCTGATCAACGCGACCTTCCGCGGCCGTGAAC
>CAYLMS010000027.1:0-11328 GCA_964384455.1 uncultured Microbacterium sp.
CCAGCGGCGACGGGCGCATCGACGGCACCCGCCTGCGCACCGAGGCGTTCGTCGAGCGCGTGCTGGAGGTGCCGGCGTGACAGGTTCGACCGTCGTGGTCGGCGACGCGCTCATCGACGAGGTGCGCGACTACCGCGGGGTGCGCGAGTTCGTCGGGGGAGCGGCGCTGAACGTGGCCGTGGGCGTGGCGCGCCTCGGCGGTGCGGTCACGCTCATCACGACGGTCGGCGACGACGAGGCAGGCGAGCACGTGCGCGCCTACCTGCGCGACTTCGGCGTGCAGTTGCTCGCCACGCCGTCGCCGTTCGGCACGGCGCGCGCGGTCAGCGTGCGCACCGCCGGCGAGCCGACGTACGAGTTCGATGCGGCGGCGAAGGCGCGCCGCATCCAGTTCGGCGAGGCCGAGCGGGCGGCGCTGGCGGCGGCATCCGTCGTCGCGATCAGCGGATTCGCGTGCGACGACGTCGCTCAGGTGCACGACGCGAGCGACGCACTGGCGGGATGGCGCGGGCTGCTCGCGATCGATCCCAACCCGCGACCCGGCCTGCTGCACGACCGGGTGGCGTTCGTGCAGGGGCTCGAGGCGCTGACGGTGCGGGCGGCGCTGGTCAAGCTCGGGCTCGACGATGCTGCGCTGCTGTACGGCATGCCGCTCGACGCCGCTCGGCAGCGGCTGCTCGACCTCGGCGCGGGTGCCGTGCTCGCCACCGAGGGTGCGGCCGGGGCCACGGTGGCGACCGAGGCCGTGGTCGTCACGCATCCGGTGTCGGCGCTGCCTGGCGCCGTGGTCGACACCATGGGTGCCGGCGACGCCACCTTCGCGGTGGCCGTGCACGCGCTCGGCTCGGGGATGCCGGCGGGCGAGGCCGGGTGGACGGCGCTGCTCGGGCAGGCGATGGATGTCGCCGCCGCGACGTGCCGCTTCGAGGGCGGGCTGCTGCGGCTGCCGTCGGCGCTGCGCGCCCCGGATCTCGACGCCCTCGGCACGTGACGCGGCCTCGGCCGTTGTCGTGGGGATGCTCGGGGTGCCGGTAAGATAGGTGATCGCGCCTCCGGTTGGCTGTACAAGTTCGGGCGGGTGCGCATTGGCGAGTTACCCAAGCGGCCAAAGGGATCTGACTGTAAATCAGCCGTCTTCGACTTCGGGGGTTCGAATCCCTCACTCGCCACTTCCGTGAGTGCTGCCGCAGAGCCCCGGGCCATGGGTCCGGGGCTCTGCGCATGCGGCGCCGCATCCCCCTTCCTTGCCGAGAAGCCATTCGTGCGACGGGACCCCGCGTGCCGCGCGGTTTCCGGTCGCGCACGCGGCTTCTCGGCAGCATCCGCGCCGCGTGCACACCGATCGTGCGTCGTCGGCTTCTGCACAGCACCGACGTAGCGGAGCGCTGTCCACACGTGCGTTGGTCGCGGCCGCTGGCGCGAGAGCGCGTGCCAGGATGAGTGCACGCCGTTCCCCACCCGAGAGGACCGACATGTCCGAACCGCAGCCGCCGGTTGCCGTGCCGGCATCCGCCAGTACCTCGCCGCCATCGCTGATCCGTAGTGCGATCTGGGTGGCGATCGGGGCGCTCATCGCCGCGGCGATCGTCTGCGTCGTGTGGGTGCTCGCCGCGCCGAGCAGCGGCATCATCGCGCGCGCGTTCCTCACCATCCTGCTGCTGGCAGGGTTCGCCGGCGCCGCACTGTTCGACGCCTATGAGGCGCCCCGACGCTCGTCGTGGTACATGCTCGCGAGCATGGTGGGCTGGGTGGTCGTGCTGCTCGCCGGCGCGTTCAAGATCTGGCTGCCGCTGCGCGAGAGCGAGTTCGGTCTGCTCGACAACGGCTTCACCCGCTTCGTCGCGTTCGTCGGCATCGTGCTGGTGATCCGGCTCGCCCTGCTGCATCTGCGGCTGTATCTGAAGGCGTACGCCCGGCATGCCACCGCCTTCACGCGCGGTATCGCCGTCGCGACGGTCGTGCTGGTCGTCGCGCTCGCGCTGCTGCTGCTGGTGCCGATGACGCTCGACCAGCTGGATCTCCCCGAGTTCTATTGGCGCATCGTCGTGGCCGTCGCCATCCTCGCTTCCGTCGGCACCGCCCTGCTGCCGCTGATCAACGCGCTCAACGCGCCCCGCGCTCCGCGGCCGGCGGCCCCGCAGCTGCTGCCGTGGCCGATGTACGCCGACGGCGTCACCCCGCTGCCGGCGATGCCCGACGGCAGCCCCGACTTCAACGCCTACTACACGGGCTATCCGAGCACGACCGCGCAGGCGATCGCCCCCGTGGTTCCGCATCCGGTTGCTCCGGCCGTTGCGCCTCCGTCGGCTCCGGCCGCTGCGCCGTCGTCGCCCGCTCCCGCTCCTGCCCTCGCCCCGCAGGCACCCACCGCGAACCCGTATTCCGGCTACCCGCCACCACCCCCGCTGCCGCCGCAGTAGCTTCGCTACGGTGGAGGGATGACGAGCCCCGCCGAACTGCTCGCGCTCGCCGCCGACGTCGCGTGCGAAGCCGGCGAGCTTGCGCACCGGCGCCGCGCCGCCGGGGTGTCGGTCGCGGCCACGAAGTCGGCGCTCGCCGACATCGTGACCGAGGCCGACCGCGAGGTGGAGCAGCTGATCCGGGCGCGGCTGCAGGCCGCGCGGCCTGACGACGGGTTTCTCGGCGAGGAGTCCGATCCGCGGCCCGGGGCATCCGGGCTGACCTGGGTGGTCGATCCGATCGATGGCACGGTCAACTACGCCTACGGCATCCCGGCCTATGCCGTGAGCATCGCCGTCGTCGAGGGCGAGCCCAGCCCCGATGCCTGGATCGCCCTTGCCGGGGTTGTGTTCAACCCGGCCGTCGGTGAACTGTTCACCGCGGCGTGCGGCGCAGGCGCGCACCTGGGAGGTGCCCGCCTGCAGGTCAATCAACAGGCCTCGAAGGCGGGCGCGCTGCTGGCGACCGGTTTCGGCTACGACCCGGCCACGCATGCGCCTCAGTTGCAGCGCATCGCACGGGTGATGCCGCTCGCGCGCGACCTGCGCCGCATCGGTGCCGCATCGCTCGACCTGGCCTATGTCGCCGCCGGGCGGCTCGACGGATACTTCGAGAAGGGCCTGCAGCCGTGGGATCACGCGGCCGGAGCACTGCTGGTCGCCGAGGCCGGCGGGCAGGTCGGCGGGGCCGACGGGCAGCGCGAAGGGCGTGAACTGATCATCGCCGCGGCGCCGCCGCTGTACGCCGCTATCGAGCGGGCGCTCGCCGCGTAGGCGACGGGGGTGCGTGCAACACAGGTATTGCGCATGGCATTCCCAGCCTGTCCGCGGTAGTGTTTACCCGTTCGTTACTTTCGGCTCCCGATGCCGAAGGAGCGGTCCCCCCGAAACGTTCGCTCGCTGACCAGGCGTGCGGCACGAGCAGAGAGCCCTGCGCTTGCAGCCTGAGACCCCGATGACTGAGTCCGCGCCCACGCGCCGCTCACGTCGCCAGCACACCGCGCACGTCGCGGCGTGCGGGGTCGCCGCATCCGATGCTGCGGCCGTCGGCGAGGTGGCGATCGAGGCGGTCGCACCGACAGCGGCGCTGCACGCCGAGCTGTCCGAGTCGCATGCTCCGGCGGTGGATGCTTCTGCCTCCGCCGCCCCGATGACCCGGCGCCGGGCCCGTCTTGCGACGCAGCCCGGCATCGCTGTTTCCGCGGCCGTTCCGGCGCCCGCGGCAACTGCGCACACCGACGCTCCCGCCGCGGTGGAGCACGTGACCGCACTCATCGAGGCTGCACCGCAGCCGACGATCGCCGCACCGATCGCGCCGCCCGAGGTCGCGTCGAGCGCGCCCGTCGCGGCGACTCCGGAGGCGTTCGCCGCCGCCGCGAAGCCCGCCGTCGACGAGTTCGCCGCCGCCGCACGGCTGTTCTGCTTCACCGGGGAGACCGCGATCCAGCAGCCCGCCGAGGCTGCGCTTCAGCCCGCCGCAGACAGCGAGTCGCAGCACGAGGCGGCGCGCCGCAGCCGGCGCGCGGTGCGCGCACCGCGGGTGCGCAGCGCGCGCCGCGTGTCCGCGCGGCGGATCGCCGCGGCATCCTTCTCGCTCGGCGCCATGACGTTCGTCGGGCTGCTGACGGTGGGCATGACCGTGCCGGCGCAGGCGGTCGCCGCGGTGAACGCGGGCACCACGACCATCTCGGCGGCAGGTGCTGTCGATGCCGACACGATCTCGGGATCGTCGAAGGGCGGCATCCAGGCGTATGTCGCGCCCTCGCAGGTGCAGAATTCGTCGCTCGACCGGGAGGGCTCGTATTCCACGGCCACGACGGCACAGATGGCCTCGGATCTCGGCATCCAGAACTTCTCCACCGGTGTCTTCACGAACAACCCGAACTCCAACATCCAGTGGCCCTTCGCGGTCGGAGTGCCGATCAGCTATGGTTTCGGGCCGCGCCCCGGCGGCTTCCACCACGGGGTGGACTTCACACCCGGGCAGGGCGCCGAAGTGCAGGCGATCGCTGACGGGGTCGTGCGCTACGCGGAGGACGGCAACGGCGTGTTCGGCGTCAACGTGCTGATCGACCACATCATCGACGGCAAGCTCGTGTCGAGCCACTACTGCCACATGGAGCACGGGTCGCTGAAGGTCAAGACCGGCGACCACGTCAAGGTGGGTCAGCTCATCGGGCTCGTCGGCGCCACCGGCTACGCCTTCGGCGCGCACCTGCACTTCGAGATCTGGGCCGACGGCACGATGGAGAGCCGCATCGACCCGCTCGCCTGGCTGTACAAGTACACGACCGGCACGCACACCGTCGCCGGATGACACCGGGTTCGGTGCGTCAGGTGCGCTCTGATATCCTCGTCTAGTTGCCCGGATGCGTCCGGGTGCGCCCCGATAGCTCAGTGGCAGAGCACTTCCATGGTAAGGAAGGGGTCGTCAGTTCAATCCTGACTCGGGGCTCGCATCGGCTTCGGCCGTGTCGCGGCAGGGTAGCTCAGTTGGTGAGAGCGCACGACTCATAATCGTGAGGTCGCGGGTTCAAGCCCCGCTCCTGCTACCGATGTCGTCTTATTCACACGACGTGAAATATCGGGCGACATCAAAGCAGTACCAGAGATAGTCATCGGGTAGGCGACTTCGAGAAGGAGTGGATCTACCAGCCGTCCGCGGATGGCTCGGCTCGCTTCGTGCTCGGCACCGTCGGCGACAACCCACTGGTCTGCTTCGGCATCAACCCGAGCGTCGCCGTACCCAATGCTCTCGACCCGACGGTGTGCCGCATCAAGAGCCTTGCTTCGAGGTTTGGCTACGACAGCTGCACGATGCTGAACGTGTACCCGCAGATCGCGACCCTGCCGAAGGACATAGGCCGCGCGCTGGATCAGGACTTGAAGGTCGAGAATGAGGAGCGCATCGAGCAGTTGACCGCCGGTCGACCGCTCACGCTACTCGGCGCGTGGGGTGGCCTGATCAAGTTGCCGCCGTACCTGCCCTCGCTCCTCGGTGGCATCGTGAGCGTCACCGACGCAGCCCAGTGCACCTGGGTCTCGTACGGTGACACTATCCAGGGCGGGCATCCGCAGCACTTGTCTCGCGCGAAGAATGGGCTTTCGCTCGACCCCTTCGATTTGCAGCGTACCTCCCGAGGGTCCTGCGAGGGTGGCGCCCGTAACACTTCACGCCACCTCGGCGAACTGCGGCTGACCATTCGGATCTGGTGTGGAGGTGACGATTCCCACATGGGTGGTGAGATGGTGTGGCTTGCGCGGGTGGGAGGCGCCGACCACGTTCAAGAAGGTCCTGGCTTCATGCTGCGTTGAGTTGGGCGACCAAACTTGTAGGGTTGAGTGCGTGAATCTTGGTCACGCTCGGCTAGTGAGTTGTGCGATCCGTGTGCAACGTCTGCGGGATGGTTTAGACTGCTGGCTAGTAGGGGATTGATTGGAGGTGGAACAGTTGGCTTTCGAGAAGTTTGGCAAGTCGAGGGCGGTGCTTGGGCGTACGCCCAACGTGACGATTCAGGCGCGGGGCATCATTTCGATCAACCAGGCGGCGTACGCGCGAATCGGTTCCCCCGAGTTCGTGGATCTGCTGTACGACGAGGACGAGCGCCTGATTGGTATCCGAAGGGCCGAAGATCCGGAGGACGGCCACCGCGTCCGTGTCGCCGACCAGAAGGGCGCCTCGGCTGTGGTCTCGGGCACGGCCTTCACGAATTACTACGGGATTCCCAATGAGGAGTCGCTGCGCTGGGAGCCGCGGATTGAGGACGAGATGCTTATCGTTGACCTCAACGTCCCAGGGAGGCCGATCGGCTCGCGGCGCACGAGGAAGGAAGATGGCCTCGACGATGATGCAGACCGAGCGGCCACCGGGCCGACGAAGAAACCGGAGCGCAAATAGCTCCGGCCTGAACCCGCGCGAACGAGTTCAGGCCGGCCGCCCGAAGGCGATAGGTATGCATGCGAGATGCAATGCCAATCGTAGCGAAGTTCAGCGTGAGCTTCTCCTTTCGGGCACGAACGAGCCCGAAAGGAGGAAAACCATGGCAACGACTCGTCGTACACGCGTGATCAAGCGCGGGCCGGTGATGGTGCGCGTCGCCGTCACCACCACGACCGCTGTCTGCCGCGTGCGCCGCACGCGCTGAAGCCTCGCCGGGGCGTCGGACTTCGGCGCCCCGGCACTCTCCTACAGATTGGAATACGACTATGGCTGATAGGCCTGTCACCCACACCCGTAAGGACCGCTACGGGAACATCACCGGGCTCGGCAAGCCGGGCGAGTACTGGTCGGTGCGCGCCAGCGCCGACTGCATCGGGGACATCGAGACCGGTGCCCACCGGTACTACGTGCCCTGGACCAGCGGCTCCACCTGGATCAAGGTTGTGAACGGAACGGGCGGCGAGTACCTGCGCACCGACCGCGACAACACGTCGCGCAACAACCTGCACGACCTGCCCGACATCTGATCCGCGCTGAGTGCGGGAGTGATTTTCCATGCTTCACTCCCGCACTCAACCGCCAATACGCCGCTGCCGTACCCGCACACTCCTGCACAATGAACGTCTTCGCCGTCATGAGCGTCGATGATCCTCGATTAGGCGGGAAGCGACCGAGCTTTCAGCGCGGTTTCGTGTGTTATCAGCGACTGACTGATCGCCGTTCCGGCGGTACCGAGTCGCATCGTGCCAAAGCGCGGCGGCACGTTGACGACTTCGAAAGCACCTCCGCCCGCCCACGTGATTGTCGAAGTGATGCCGCCAGGATCTTCGCCCTGGACGACCGCGTTGAGCCGCGGCAACGTGAACTCCGCGACCGTCTGAGCGTTGCGCTCGACGGTGATCCAACGCCGCCGCATCTTGTGTGCCGTTGCTGCGGTCGTGCCACTCCCCGCGAAGATGTCAACCACGAGCTCGCCGGGGTTGGTGGCGATGTGGATGATCCGCTCGAGAAGCGTCTCGGGCTTCGGGGTATCGAACACTTCGATCGACGGGAACAGAGCTAGGAGGTGTCGCTTGGCGTCGTCGTTCGTTCCGGTGTCGTTGGAGCCCCACACAGTAAAGGGGACGAGTCCGCGCAGCTGGTGGGCAAAGAGCTTGAGACGAGGCGAGCCCTCCCCGGCCTTCGGAAACCAGATGCGGTCTTCCGCAAGGAGCTCCTTGAAAGTTGGCTCCGTTGCATACCAGGACCGTCCGCGAGGCGGTCGTAGCACTGCACCGGTTGGGGTGATGATGTCATACTGCTGGGCTCGTCGGTAGCCCGGTGCGGTGAAGGGTGCATCTGCCCACGGGCCACGAGGATCGTCGTCGCGGTTGCGAAGGAGCGCATCGTCCTTGATGAGAAGGTTCCGCGAGGTCTTCCACTTCCTCGGACCGCTCGGTGCGTAGACCAGGATCGTGTCGTGGTTAGGGGAGAAGGCCGCTCGCGAGTCCCGGGTGGTCTTCTTCTGCCAGATTACCGACGCCACGAACGCCTGCTCGCCGAAGACTTCATCCATTACCGCGCGGGCGCGGTGTACTTCGGCGTCGTCGAGGTGTACCCAGATCGACGCATCCTCGGCGAGGTGTTCGCTCAAAGCGACCAGCCGGTCGCGCATCATCGACAACCACTGCGCGCGGTGCATCGAATCGTTGTACTGGCGGAAATTGACCTGGGTGTTGAACGGAGGATCGATGTAGACCAGCCGGATGCCGCCGGCGAGCACAGGGCTATTCGTGAGTGCCTCGAGAACGTCCATGCCGTCACCGATAGCAAGCACGTTCGACGTCGAGGTCAGCCGTGCCTCGCTGAATCGCTCAATCGGTAGCGACTTCGCGAGTCGTGGGTCGGTTGGCTCCAGCCACTCGTAGTCCGTTCGCCCGGAAGCTCGCAGCGTCAGGTGTTTGTTCGGCCAGAGGAGTTGTACGTCGGACATCGATTCGGCACCTCGCTTGGGTAGAGGGCGGCGAGCCCGTCTGTGTCGGTTCTTGCTTGTTCAATACGATGGCACGTACCGGCGACATCGACAGCGAGGCGCGACCATGACCATGACCATCGGCACGCTCGACGCGCCCGTCGGGAGCGCAACGCTTGACGAAGGGCTCGTCCGACCCTTCGTGCGGTGGGCCGGAGGAAAGTCCCGTCTGCTCCCGCAGATCATGCCTCACATCCCTGAACGCATCGAAAACTACTTCGAGCCTTTCCTCGGCGGCGGCGCGGTGTTCCTCGCCGTGCACGAGCGGATCGAGAGGCGCGCGATACTTGCCGACCTCAACGAGCACCTCGTCGCAGCATGGCTGGCCATGCGTGACCACCAGGAGTCGCTCGTGCCGCTCCTCGATTGGTACAAGGGGCGCGATTCTAAGGCGTTCTACTACGAGGTTCGGGCCACCCAACCAGACGGCCTCGTAGAGCGCGCCGCTCGTTTCCTCTACCTCAACGGCACGTCCTGGAATCATCTGTGGCGTGAGAACTCGCGCACAGGCGCGATGAATGCGCCCTGGGGTGACCGCTCGTTCAAGGGCTTCGATGGCGAGACCCTGGCAACGCTCCAAGTCGTGCTGCAGAAGACCACCATTCAGGCCGCGGATTTTCGTTCTGTGCTTGCTGATGCCAAGGCCGGTGACTTCGTCTACCTTGACCCGCCCTACCTTCCCATCTACACGAAGCCGGGAGTCGAGAAGGAGCCGACGTCGAAGTTCAATAAGTACACCGCCAAGGTCTTCGAGTTGCCCGACCTGATCGAACTGGCTGAGCTGTGCGCAGGGCTTTCGGATCGGGGCGTGAAGTGGGTCATGTCAAACCGCGACACCGAAGGGGTGCGGGAGCTGTTCGCCGGTGCGAGGATCGTCGGCTTCACGACGCGCCGCTCGCTCGCTGCCCAGAGCCAACGTGCGGTCGAGTCGCGTGAGTCGCCCGAGGCGATTGTCATCGGAAGGTAAGTCGTGGTTGCGAAGCAAGTCGATGCCGTCTGGGTCTGGCAGTTTGGCACCAGCGCTCAGAAGGCTACCTATGGACGGTTCACCGACATTCCGAATGACCGTAGCTTCACCAAGGACTATCTGCAGACGTCTGGACCCAACGCGACGCTCTTGTCGGCCAAGTTCCCCAGTGCGACCGGCACCACGCGGATCAACTTCACCTATCGATGGCCGGGTGGGTCGGTACCTGGGTTCAGTCTGTGGTCGGTCGACCGGTACCACCTCTCTTGGACGACCGGCGTCGGGGGACCGGCTCCTTGGCGACTGACGCCGAACCCCTCGGCGGCGGGACCGGAGACCTTTCCTGGTGATCCGACTGCGACGAACCAGGCGGGCGTCTACGTGGCCTTGGCTGCATACTCTGCACTCGGGCTGGACGGTGTCCTTGTCGGCGTAAAGCTCGTCGGCGAGGGTGACACCATGCACCTCCGTGCCTACATCGTCAACCCCACTCCGCCGCTGAGCTTTGCAGCGGTATCGCTGATGCCTCCAGGAGTGCGTGCGCTGACGACTGGGTTCACTCAGCGGAAGGCATGCCAGTCGGCGGACTTCATGGCGCCCGGAGCCCCGGCAATCTATTTCGATCCTGATCAGAATCACGATGCCTGGAGTACCACGCCACCAGTGCCGTCCCCCGTCCGGATTGCTCCGGTGGCATCGGCAACTGGCTCGAGTGCCCTCACTGCCAACTCGACCCCAGCCTCGGATCTCGGTACCGACGACAGCTTCGCCGAGGCCGCGCCATTCAGCCAGCACGTCGTCGATCAGATCCTTCAGAAGATCGCGGCCGGTGACTTTTCGGTCCCCGACAACTACTCCTCGATACGAACTCGTGGCAGTGCCCAGCGTGCGTTCGCCAAAGTCGTCAAGGATAACTACGCCTGGGAATGCGCGATCACGGGGATCAAGACAAAGGAGTTCCTCGTGGCCTCGCACATCGTGCCGTGGGCAGACGACGCTTCGATCCGGACTGACCCGGCGAATGGAATCTGTCTGTCCATGTTGGTCGATAAGGCCTTCGATGTCGGCTACCTCACTATCGACGCCAACCTCGTTGTTCACGTGGATAGCGCGAAGCTGGCGAGTGACCCAGCACTCCTCGCCCAACTCAGTCCGTACGATGGCGCAACGCTAAAGACTTCGCTGGCCGTTCCGCCCAACCCTGGCTACCTGCAACGGCGGCTCAACAGAACCCCGTAGTCATAGGAGGCAGAGAGCATCTCATGGCGCGTTGCGATGCTTCCGCTCCGGTAGCGACCTCAACCTGCGTCGAGTGCTCATTCGCGCGCTGGGCTTCTGCTCGGGCAGTAACTTGACTCCTGATCGACATGTCGGGGATGGGCGAGGCGCCAGCACTCCGGGTCGTGCCCGTCTGACGTGGATGACGGTCGATAAGGTAACGGGCCTTGACCCTTGATCGTGGACACGGTGTCGGTTCGGTTATGCCGCTTCCGCGAGCGTAGCGGAGAGCGCGGCTTCGTAGGCATTCGGGCTGATGTTGCCGATCGCGGAGTGGCGTCGTCGGGTGTTGTAGCGGTTCGCCCACCGGAATACGGCCCGGTAGGCGGTGGCCTGGTCGGGGAACGCCGGACGGCCCTCGAGGAGTTCGCGTTTCAGTGCGGCGTTGAAGCTCTCCGCGAGTGAGTTGTCGGCACTGGATCCGACCGCACCCATGGACTGGATGACCTTCAGCCGCTTGCAGAGCTTGACGTAGGCCTTCGAGGTGTAGACGCTGCCGTGGTCCGAGTGGAACACGGCGCCGGCCAGGGATCCCCGCTTACGCGCCGCGTTGCGGAGAGCATCCTCGACGAGTTCGGTGCGCATGTGGTCGGCGATCTGCCAGCCGGTGAGCTTGCGGGGAGCCCAGGTCGATGCAGGTCGCGAGGTAGAGGTTCGAGCCGTCCGCGATCGG
>CAYLMS010000028.1:0-11242 GCA_964384455.1 uncultured Microbacterium sp.
CCCGGGGCGCAGCGGGCCGCTCGCGCCCGAAGAGCTCGGCTACCTGCACTGCGGGCCGAGCGGGGCAGGGCACTTCGTGAAGATGGTGCACAACGGCATCGAGTACGGCATCATGGCGGCGCTCGCCGAGGGTCTGAACATCCTGCAGAACGCCGATGCCGGGGTGCGTGAGGCTGCGCACTCCGCCGAGGTGGCACCGTTGGAGGACCCCGAGTTCTACCGCTTCACGATCGACGTGCCCGCCGTGGCCGAGCTGTGGCGGCGCGGCACCGTGATCTCGTCGTGGCTGCTCGACCTGACCGCGGCGGCGCTGCAGGAGAATCCCACGATGGCCGGGCTCGCCGGGCGCGTGTCGGACTCGGGGGAGGGGCGCTGGACGGTCAAGGCCGCGGTGGATGTGGGGGTGCCGGCGCCGGTGCTGGCGGCATCGCTGTTCGAGCGGTTCGCCTCACGCGACGAGGACCAGTACGCCAACCAGTTGCTCTCCGCGATGCGGCTGCAGTTCGGCGGGCACCAGGAGCTGCCTGCGGGCGATGTGCTGGAGGCGGGGGCGCGCAAGTCGGAGTCGCACTGAGTGCGCTGGGCCGAGCGGTCACCGGATCAGTGGCGGTGCAGCGCCACCACCGGGATGACGCGGGTGGTGCGCTGCTCGTACTGACGGAAGCCGTCGGAGGCCTCCAGGAACAGCTGCCAGCCGGCATCCCGATCGGCTCCGTGCAGCTGCTCGGCGCGCACCGGCACGGTGCCGTCCTCGGCGGTCTCGATCTCGACCTCGGGGTGCGCGAGCAGGTTGTGGAACCAGGCGGGATTGTCGGGGGCGCCCGCCTTCGATGCGGCGACCAGCCAGGTGTCCGCGTCGGTGCGGATGCCGCGCACCGGCGTGACCCGCGCCGTGCCCGTGCGGGCGCCGACGTGGTGCAGCAGCACGAGCGCGCGCCCGAAGCCCGGCACGTGTCCGTCGTCGGCGCGGAAGCGCTCGATCACCGTGCGGTTGTGCTCCTCATAGGGATTGTCCGGCATGCTCGTACGCTACCCCGCGTGCGGCGCTCCGGGGTCGCGCGGCGGACGTGCCTGGCGCATGGCCGTGGGGTGTGGGTCAGGCGCCATCGGTCGAGGTGGTCGGCACCCACCCCAGTGCGGGGGCCACATGCTGGGCGAACGCCTCGACGATGTGCAGGTTGAACGCGACGCCCAGTTGGCTGGGGATGGTGAGCATGAGCGTGTCGGCGGCTGCGATCGCGGCATCCTGGCTCAGCTGCTCGATCAGCACATCGGGCTCGGCGGCGTAGGTGCGTCCGAACGTGGAGCGCAGGCCGTCGATGTAGCCGACGCCCTCGGGCTCGCCGCCGCGGCCGAAGTACAGGCGATCGGTGTCGGTGACGAGCGGAAAGACCGACCTGCTCACTGACACCCGCGGTGTGCCCGCATGGCCCGCTTCGCGCCAGGCGGTGCGGAACGTGTCGATCTGCTGCGCCTGCAGCAGATCGAACGGGGTGCCGTCCGCTTCAGTGAGCAGGGTCGACGACATCAGATTGACCCCGATCCGGCCCGCCCATGCTGCCGAGTCGTGGCCGCCGGCGCCCCACCACACCCGCGTGCGCAGGCCAGGGGAGTGCGGCTCGATGCGCTGCATGCCGGTGCCGCCGCCGAACGGGCTCAGCGGATCGCGTTCGGCCATGCCCTCGCCGTCGATGGCTCGCAGGAACCGGTCGAAGTGGTCGCGGGCGAGGTCGGCGCCGCGAGGGTCGGTCGATCCGGTATAGCCGAAGGCCTCGTAGCCGCGCACGACGCTTTCGGGCGAGCCGCGGCTGACGCCCAGGGCCAGCCGTCCGCCGCTGATCAGGTCGACCGCCGCGGCTTCCTCTGCCAGGTGCAGGGGGTTCTCATAGCGCATGTCGATCACGCCGGTACCCACTTCGATGCGCGTGGTACGGGCCGCGATCGCGGCCAGCAGCGGCAGCGGCGAGGACTGCTGGCGGGCGAAGTGGTGCACGCGGAAGTACGCGCCGTTCACGCCCAGCTCGTCCATGCCCTGCGCGAGGTCGATCGCCTGGTGCATCGAGTCGGCGGCGCTGAGTTGCCTGCCGCCGCCAAGAGGACCGTAGTGCCCGAACGAGAGCGTGCCGAATCGCTGCATGACGACGGGAACAGTCGACAGGGCATATTCATTCCGGTGAATGGATGCCGGGGGCTCGTGCGCGCCGGTACCATCGAACCACCCGCATCCGGAAGGCCCGCTGTGCCAGTCACTCCCGCCGCTCTCGCCCATGCCGACGATCTGGCCGACTTCGTCGCGGCCTCCCCGTCGAGTTTCCATGCCGCGGCGGAGGTCGCCCGGCGTCTGGTCGACGCCGGCTTTTCTGCTCTCGACGAGCGCGACGAATGGCCCGCGCAGCGCGGCGGCCGGTTCGTCGTGGTGCGCGACGGCGCCGTCATCGCCTGGGTGGTACCGGCCGCGGCCGGCCCCTTGACGCCCGTGCACGTGCTGGGCGCGCACAGCGACTCGCCCGCGCTCAAGCTCAAGCCGCGCCCCACCACCGGCGCGCACGGGTGGCTGCAGGCGGGCGTCGAGTTGTACGGCGGTCCGCTGCTGAACTCGTGGCTCGACCGCGAGCTGCGCCTGGCCGGCCGGCTGGTGCTCGACGACGGCAGCGTGCACCTCGCCGCCACCGGGCCGTTGCTGCGCCTGCCGCAGTTGGCCATCCACCTCGATCGCACGGCGAACGACGGTCTGGCGCTCGACAAGCAGCGGCACACCCAGCCGGTGTGGGGGCTCGGCGACGCCGCATCCGCCGACCTGCTGGCAGAACTCGCCGCCGCGGCGGGCGCCGACCCGGCCCGCATCCGCGGGTACGACGTGGTCACGGCGGATGCCGCGCGCGGCACGGTGTTCGGCAAGGACGACGTGTTCTTCGCTTCCGGACGGCTCGACGACCTCGCCAGTGTGCACGCCGGCCTGGCTGCGCTGCTGCGCGCCGCGGCCGGTGAGCCGGCCGCAATCGCGATGCTCGCCGTCTTCGACCACGAGGAGGTGGGCTCCGACAGTCGGTCGGGTGCCGGCGGACCGTTCCTCGAACACGTCATCGAGCGATTGCAGACCGGCCTCGGGGCTGATGCCGAGCACCGGCGCCGCGCGCTGGCCTCCTCATGGTGCGTCTCGAGCGATGTCGGGCACGCCGTGCACCCCAATTTCGCCGACAAGCACGACCCGGTGGTGCGCCCGGCGCTCGGAGCCGGGCCGATCCTGAAGATCAACGCCAATCAGCGCTACGCGACCGACGCGGTGGGCGCCGCGGCTTGGCAGGGCTGGTGCGCGGCGGCCGGGGTGCGCTCGCAGGAGTTCGTGTCGCACAATGCGGTGCCGTGCGGGTCGACGATCGGCCCGATCACCGCGACCAGGCTCGGCATCCGCACGGTGGACGTCGGCATCCCGATCCTGTCGATGCACTCCGCGCGGGAGCTGGCGGGTACCGCCGACCTGCACGACCTCGCCGCGGTGGTCGAGGCATTCTTCCGTGGAGCGGGGCGGTGAGCGGCACCGCGCCCGCCGACCGACCGACCGGGCGCGCGGCGGTCGCGGCGCTGGCCACCGACGCACTGCTGGTCGTGCTGTTCGCCGTGATCGGCCGCGCCAGCCATGCCGAGCCGCTGTCGCCGTCGGGTGTGGCGGCGACCGCCTGGCCCTTCCTCGTGTCGCTCGGCGGCGGGTGGCTCGCGCTGCTCGCGTGGCGCGCTCCCGCCCGCCCTGTGCGCACGGGACTCGGCGTGTGGGCGATCACTGTCGCCGGCGGGATGCTGCTGCGCGCAGTCACGGGAGCCGGCGTCGCCGTGCCGTTCGTCGTCGTCGCCGCAGTCACCCTGCTGGTGCTCCTGGTCGGCTGGCGACTGCTGGTCGCGGGGGTGCGCCGCCGCCGTGCCTCGACAGGGCCATGATGGAAGCAGCGCCGCAGGCGCACGGAAGGAGACATCATGGCAGACACCTGGTTGACGTCGTTGCTCACCGAAACCCCACAGCAGGGGTTCGAGTTGGCGATCACGCTGAGCCGTCGCGGCGTCAAGTACACCCAACCCGACACCGAGGTGCTGCATGAGCTGCGACCGGAGTACTCTCACGACGCCGACGCGCTGACTGCGGCGTCGCAGGTGATCGCGATCAACTTCCAGACCGTCGCTGCGGCCAACAAGTACTGGCGCAAGTGAGCTGAACCGTGGTGCAGGTGCGCGTGGCGGGCGTCGCGCTGGATGCCGCGGGACAGCATGTGGTGCTGCTCAAGCCCGTTGACGCCGAACCGGGCGAGGGCAGCATCCTGCCGATCTGGATCGGCGAACTCGAGGCGACGTCGATCCTGATCGCACTGCAGGGCGAGCATCCGCCCCGGCCGCTCGCCCACGACCTGCTCGCCACCCTGCTCGACACGCTCGGTGCGACCCTCGAACGGGTGGAGGTCACCCGCATCGACGACGGCACGTTCTTCGCCGAGCTCACCGTGACCACCCGCGAGGGCACGAGACACGTCGATTGCCGCCCGTCGGATGCCCTCGCCCTCGCCGCTCGCACCGGCGCGACCGTGTGGGTCGCCGACCCGGTGATGACCGAGGCGGGCATGGCCGACAACCTCGTGGAAAGCGACTCGGAGTCAAGCCTCGACGACTTCCGCCGGTTCTTGGAAGAGGTCGACCCCGACGACTTCCGCGGCTGAGGGCGGCGGTCGGGCCTGCGGCTGAGGGCGGCGATCGGGCCTGCGGGTGAAGGGTGCGGAGCCCGCGGGTGAAGGGTGCGGGGCCCGGCCCGCGCCTGCGGGGATCGTCGGCGACGCGCCGGGATCGGATGCCGCGGGCCGGGATCGGATGCCGCGGGCCGGCGTGTCGGGCAGAATCCCCGCAACCGCTGCCGCAACCGTCCCCGCATCCACCGCCCACCACCCACCGCTCACCGCCCGCCGCATCGCGCACACGAACAGGTGCGCCGAGGCGCTCGGCGATATATCGTTATATATCGCCGAGCATCGCACGGTTCGGCCGAAGGAGGTCATCATGAGCGGATCGATGGGTGCCGGGCAGGGCTTCGGCGGGCGCAACGCGGGGCCGCTGCCCAACCTCTGGGACACGCTCGACCAGCTGCGCTCGACGTTCGAGCAGCGCGTGGGGCCGCGGATGTCGCGCGGCGACGTGCGGGCGGCCGTGCTGGCGCTGCTCGCCGAGCAGCCCATGCACGGCTATCAGCTCATCGGCGAGATCGAACAGCGCAGCGGAGGCACGTGGAAGCCGAGCGCCGGATCGGTGTACCCCACGCTGCAGTTGCTCGCCGACGAGGGTCTCATCGCGGCGGAGGAGTCCAACGGGCGCAAGACCTACTCGCTCACCGAGGCGGGCAGGGCCGAGGCCGACGAGAACGCCGACCGCGCCGCGCCGTGGGAGTCGGGGCCGCGGCGCGAGCACGGCCCGGTGGGCGCACTGCCGAAGGCGGGCATCGAGCTGGCACAGGCGGCGGCGCAGGTGGGCCGCACCGGCACGCCGGAGCAGGTGCAGGAGGCGGTGACGGTGCTCGCCGAGGCGCGGCGACGGCTCTACGCGATCCTCGCCGAGAGCTGACTTGCCGCCCTCGACCGGGTCGGCGGGCGGCGCGCCGCGCGCCCGGTACCGCCGCATCCTGCGCTTCGCGCTGCGCTACCTGGTGCAGGCGTGGTGGTACGAGCTGGTGCTGCCGCGGGTCGGCCTCGGCAGGCTCGCCGCACGCGGCCGCGCCGCGCGCCTCACTCGGCTCGCGCAGCGGTTCCATCGACTGGCCACCGGCCTCGGCGGGCTGATGATCAAGGTAGGCCAGTTCCTCTCGGCACGCCTCGACGTGCTGCCGCCGGAGATCACCGCCGAGCTGGCGGGGCTGCAGGACGAGGTGCCGCCGGTGGGCTTCGCTGCGCTGCGTGCGCTGGCCGAGGCGGAGCTGGGGGTGCCGCTGGAGCGCGCCTACGCCTGGGTCGACGAGCGGCCGGTGGCGGCCGCATCCCTCGGGCAGGTGCACCGTGCCCGGCTGCACGCCGCGCAGGCCGGCGACGTCGGCTTCGACGAGGTCGTGCTGAAGGTGCAGCGACCCGGCATCGAGCAGATCGTCGATATCGATCTGGCGGCGCTGCGGCGGGTGGCGGGCTGGCTCTCGCGGGTGCGGGTGGTGTCCGACCACGTCGACGCGCCCGCCCTGGTCGAGGAGTTCGCCCAGACCAGTCTGCGCGAGATCGACTATCTGCACGAGGCGGCGGGCGCCGAGCGCTTCGCCCAGGACTTCGCGGGCGACCCGCGCGTGGCCGCCCCCGAGGTGGTGTGGGAGCGCACCACGCGCCGCGTGCTGACCCTCTCCGACGTCGCCGCGATCAAGATCAGCGACGTCGAGGCGCTGCGCGCGGCGGGCATCGACCCGGCGGCCGTGGCGGCGAGGTTCGCCGAGGTGATGTTCGAGCAGCTCTTCGGCCACGGCTACTTCCATGCCGATCCGCATCCGGGCAACATCTTCGTCACGCCGCAGGCCGGGCAGGGCACTGCGGATGCCGCCTCCCCGGAGTGGACGCTGACGTTCGTCGACTTCGGCATGATGGGCGAGGTGCCCGACGCGATGCGCGCCGGTCTGCGCCGGCTGCTCGTGGCGGTCGCCGCCCGTGACGGCCGTGCGCTCGTCGACGCGGTGCGCGAGGTGGGGGTACTGCTGCCGTCGGCCGACACCGCCGAACTCGAGCGGGCGATGACCCAGCTGTTCGCCCGGTTCGGGGGGATGGGCATCGCGCAGCTGAAAGACGTCGATCCGCGCGAGTTCCGTGCCTTCGCCGCCGAGTTCGGCGAGGTGGTGCGCGCGCTGCCGTTCCAGCTGCCCGAGGACTTCCTGCTCGTGATCCGCGCCATGTCGCTCACCTCCGGCATGTGCAGCGGCCTCGATCCCGACTTCAACCTGTGGGACGCGGTCGAGCCGTTCGCGGGCCGGCTGCTGCGCGAGGAGAGCGGCAACGTGCTGCAGGCGGCGCTGCGCGAGGCGCTCGCCGTGCTCGTCGACGCGGCGCGGCTGCCGCGCCGGGTCGACGCGCTGATCGGCCGTGTGGAGGACGGACGCCTCACGGTGGCCAGCCCGGCGCTCGAGCGCCGGGTGAGCCGCCTGGAGAGGTCGGGCAGACGGATCGTGTCGGCGATCCTGTTCGCGGGGCTGCTGATCGGCGGCATCCTGCTGCGCTCGACGGATGCCGTCGCCGGCGTCGTGCTGATGTCGCTGTCCGCGCTGCCGCTGGCGCACGCCGTGCTGGCCGGGGCGGGCCGCGGGCGCTGAGCTCAGAGCTTGCCGAGGCGCAGCACGCGGGACTGGCCGCGGATCAGCCGCACCAGGTAGTGCCCGAAGATCGCGCCGGCGGCGAGCGCGCCCGCGACGGCGGCCGCGCGGATGACTCCCATCAGACCGCCCACCGACGCCTGGGCCAGCTGCATCATGCCGTCGAACAGCAGCAGTCCGGGCAGCAGCGGCACCACGGCGCTGACGATGAGCGCGAGCACCGGCACGCGCACCACCCTGGTGAGCGTCGAGGCGATCATGCCGACGGCCACGGCGGCGATCGCCGAGGAGGCGACCTCGGGGATCGCGGCGGCCGTGCAGCCGAGGAACACCAGTTCGGCGATCACGCCCAGCACGCACACGCACCACAGCGCGCGCCAGGGCAGCTGGGCGCCGAGGGCGAAGCCGAACACCATCACGATCGCGGCGGCCGACCCGACCAGCGGGGATGCCGCCGGCAGCGCTGCGTGCACGTCGACGGTGAACGGCGCGCCCAGCCGGCCGAGCAGCGCGGAAGTGGCGATCACCCCCGCCGCGAGCCCGGTGGTCGCCACGACGCCCTCGGTGAGCCGGGCGATGCCGGTGATGTAGAACGCGGTGAGGATGTCCTGCACGCCGCCGAACACCGTGACGCCCGCCAGCAGCACCACGATCGTGGCGACCACGACGAGCGTGGCCGACGCCCCTGGTGAGACGAGGTGCACGAGCATCGCCGCGATCGGGCCGATCATGCCGCCGAGCAGGGTCTGGTACAGCAGCGGCACGCCGCGGGCGGCCAGGGCGGCAGTCAGCGCGTCGAGCAGAAAGGCGGCCGCCGCGGCGACCAGCGCGACCAGCCCGTCGCCGCCGAGCAGCAGGGCGGCGCCGGCGCCGACCAGCCCCCAGCCCAGCCGCCGCACCACGGGGCGCACGAGCGGCGCGCCCTTGGTGGCGCGGGCGAGGCGGCGACGGGCGGTCACGAGGTCGAGCCGGTGCGCGGTCACCTGGTCGTAGAGATCCGCCGCCACCGCGAGCCGGTGGTAGTCCAGGCCCCGGCGCGGCAGCAGGTGCCGGCGCGTGAGCGACTCGTCGGTGGCGGGGTTGGTCCAGGTGAGGGTGACCAGGGTATGGGTGACATCCGCGTCGGTGCCGCGCAGGCCGTAGGCCCGGCAGATTCCGGTCATGGTGGCAGTGGCATCCGCCGCGCCAGCCCCGGAGCCCAGCTGCAGCATCGCGAGCCGGATCGCCAGGTCGAGGATCGCGCGTGTGCGCCCGGTGGCATCCGGGATGCGGCGCGGCGTCGGCACCGCGCCGGTCACACCAGGAACCGGAGCGGCTCGGTGAGCAGGTCGGTCAGCTCGCGCAGGAACGCGGCGGCCACGGCGCCGTCGAGCACGCGGTGGTCGACGGTGAGGGTGAGCCTCGCGCGGGGCCGGATCTGCACCTCGCCGTCGATCGCCACCGGCTCGTCGACGGTCGCGCCCACGGCGAGGATCGTCGACTGCGGCGGATTGATCACGGCGGTGAACGAGTCGATGCCGTACATGCCCAGGTTGCTGATCGTGAACGTGCCGCCGTCGAGCTCGGCAGGGGTGAGCCGGCCGGCGCGGGCGCGCGCGGCGAGGTCCTTGATCTCGGCACCGATCTCGCGCACCGACTTGCGGTCGGCGTCGCGCACCACCGGCACGATCAGGCCGTCGTCGATCGCGACCGCGACACCCACGCCCACGCGGGCGTGGCGCACGATCGCGTCGCCGCCGAACGACGCGTTCACCTCGGGGTGGGCGCGCAGCGCCACCGCGCACGCGCGCACCAGCAGGTCGGTGACGCTCACCTTGGCGCCGCCGGGCGCGACCGACGCGTTGATCTCGGCGCGCAGCCGCCCCAGCTTGGTGGCGTCGAGCACGGTGGTCAGCTGGAACACGGGCACGAGGGCCGCCTCGGTGAGGCGTTTGGCTGTGATCGCGCGGATGCGCGAGAGCGGCACGCGCTCGTCGTCGGCAGCATCGAGCGTCGCAGCGGTCGCCGGTGCCGGTGCGGCCGGCGCGGCCGCGACGGATGCCGGTGCGCTCGTCTGCGCGGATGCCGGTGACGCACCGCCGAGCAGCGGCTCCACATCGGCACGGACGATCCGGCCGGCCGGTCCCGACCCGGTCACGGTCGACAGGTCGATGCCGTGCGCCCGCGCGAGCGAGCGCACCAGCGGCGTGGCCTTCACCCGGGCGCCGTCGGCCTGCGCCGACGCGGGGGGCGCCGGCGCGGGTTCGGCGGCGGCCGGCTCACCGGAGGCCGGAGCAGGCGCCGATCCGGCCGGAACGGTCGCCGCCGGCGGTGCAGCGGCGGCCGCAACCCCCGATCCGTCTCCGATCACGGCGATCACCTGACCGATGGGCACGTTCTCCCCGGGGGCTACGAGGATCTTCTCCAGCACGCCCGCCTCGTAGGCCTCGAGGTCCATCACGGCCTTGTCGGTCTCGATCTCGGCGAGCACGTCGCCGCGCGCGATGGGATCGCCCTCGGCCTTGAGCCATTGGGCGATCGCGCCCTCCGTCATTGTGTCCGACAGTCGCGGCATGAACACATCCGACATCGCAGCGGTCCTCCTATCGTGCGAACCGGGTCGCGTCGAGCTGTTCGTTGATCACCCGGATGAGCGCGTCCGCATCGGGCAGCGCGATCTTCTCCAGGGACTTGGCGTAGGGCAGCGGCACCTCGGCCGCCGCCACGCGCCGCACCGGGGCATCCAGGTAGTCGAACGCCCCCTCGCCGATCGTCGCGGCGATCTCGGCACCGATCCCGTAGGTCAGCCAGTCGTCCTCGAGGATGACGGCGCGACCGGTCTTGCGCACCGAGCGGCAGATGGTCTCGCGGTCCAGCGGTCGCAGACTAGCGAGGTCGACCACCTCGATCGACACGCCCTGCTCGGCCATGCGCCTGGCCACGTCGCGGGCGATCACGGCGGAGCGCGAGTACCCGACGACGGTGACGTCGGTGCCAGGCACGGTGACCTTCGCCCGCCCGATTTCGGCGACGAGTTCGCCGTCGGGCACCGGACCTTTCGTGTTGTACAGCGAGAGGTTCTCGAGCAGCAGCACGGGGTCGTCGTCGCGGATCGCCGCGGTGAGCATCGCCTTCGCGTCGGCGGGGGTCGACGGCGCCAGCACCTTCAGCCCGGGCACGTGCGCATACCAGGCCTCGAGGTTCTGCGAATGGGTGGCGGCCAGCTGCTGTCCGCCGCCTCCGGGGGTGCGGATCACCATCGGCACCGACGTCTGCCCACCGAACATGCCGTAGATCTTCGCCGCGTGGTTCACGATCTGATCGATCGCGATCAGTGAGAAGTTGATCGTCATCAGTTCCACGACCGGGCGCATGCCCAGCATGGCCGCTCCGATCGCCGCCCCGACGAAACCCTCCTCGGCGATGGGGGTGTCGCGCACCCGCTCGGGCCCGAACTCCTTGAGCAGCCCTGCCGTGATCTTGTAAGAGCCTTCGAAGATGCCGATCTCCTCGCCGAGCAGGATCACCGACTCGTCGCGCACCATCTCCTCGCGGAGGGCGTCGTGCAGCGCCTGGCGGTAGGAGATCTCCGGGGATGCCGGTGCGTTCTGTGAAACGGTCATCCCGTCATCCCTCCTGGTCCCAGCCGGCCGCGAGCACCGGATCGCCCGGCATCAGAGTCGAGGCGTTCGGCACGGCGGTCGCATAGGTGTAGTGGAACAGTTCGTCGCGGGCGGGCTCGGGGCTGGCGTCGGCGAACGCGATCGCCGCAGCCACTTCGCCCACCGCATCGGCCTCTATGGCCGCCGCGGACTGCTCGGTGAGCGTGCCGTCGGCGATCAGCCTGGCGCGATAGGCCGGCAGCGGGTCGAGCAGCGCCAACTGCTCGGTCTCCTCCCGACTGCGGTAGCGCGCGGGGTCGACCACCGAGTGCCCGCGCAGCCGGTGGGACATCACCTC
>CAYLMS010000029.1:0-11045 GCA_964384455.1 uncultured Microbacterium sp.
CAACCACATGCACCCTGGAGCTATTCCGAGTCCTCCGTCGGCTCGGTCACGGCGATGCCGGGCAGGTCGCGCAGCATCCAGAACGGTCCGATCACGACGAACAGGGCCGACAGCAGCTCACCGACCGCCGCGATCCACATCGTGGGGATGACACCGAGCCAGCTGCCGAGCCCGCCGGCCACGAGCGCGCCGATCGGCATGACACCCCACACCACGAAGCGCACCGACGCGTTCATCCGGCCGAGCAGTCGCGGGGGTGTGATCCGCTGGCGGAACGTCACCTGGGTGATGTTGTAGGTGAGCACGGCGAAGCTGCCCACGAAGCCCTGCACCACCAGCAGCCCGAACGCCACCTGCGGCACCATCGCGGCCACCGGCAGGAACAGCGCCACGATGCTGAACGCGATGGCACTCAGCGGGATGGCGCGCGCCTCACCGACGGCGGCCACGATCCGCGGGGTGGCTGCCGCACCGGCCACGCCGCCGATCGCGCCGAGCGAGAAGATCACGCCCATGCCGGCGGGGCTGAAGCCGAGTTCGCGCAGCAGGAACAGCGGCAGCATCGTGTACGAGACCGTGCTGAAGAAGTTCGACACCGAGGTGGTGCCCACGATACGGCGCAGCAGCGGGTTGCCGAACACCCAGCGCAATCCCTCGGCGATCTCGCGGCGCAGCGGCGCGTGCTCGGCATGCGCGTGATGCTGCTCGTGGTCGCGGGTGGCGAGCAGCGTGACGAACGACGCCAGGTAGGTGCCGGCGGTGGCGAGCATCGCGATCGGTGCGGTGAGCAGGCCGATCAGGCCCCCGCCGATGGCGGGGCCGGCGAGCTGGGCGAGCTGCCGGGTCGATTCCAGCTTTCCGTTGGCTTCGGCGATCTGCGCGGGCGGCACGAGCGAGGGGATGAGGCTCTGGTACGACACGTCGAAGAACACCGTCGCCACCCCGACGACGAAAGCGACTAGCAGCAGCTGCCACAGCTGCAGGGTGCCGGTCAGCGCGAGCACCGGGATGCTGAGCACCGCGACGGCGCGCACCGCGTCGGCGGCGATCATCACGTGTCGCTTGCGCATCCGGTCGATCCACGCCCCCGCCGGCAGGCCGATCAGCAGAAACGCGGCGACCGCCGCCGCATTCAGCGCACCCACCTCGAACGCCGTCGCATGCAGCACGAGCACGGCGATGACCGGCAGCCCGAGGTCGGTGATCTGCGCACCGAACTCGCTGAGCGACTGCCCGCCCCACAGGGTGAGGAAGTTGCGATCGCGCCACAGGGATGGTGCACCCGCGGTGCCGGTAGCGCTCGGGGTGTCGGCCTGCTGGTGCCCGCCCGTGGTCTCTCCAGTCGGCGATTGGGACATGTCGATCAGTATCCGGCTCCGATTGAACTTTGTCAATCAGTTGGTACCATGAGGGCATGGACGAGGGTGAGCAACAGACAGCAGACGCACAGGCGCAAGCTCACGCGCGTGCGCTGAGTTCGCCACTGCGGCTGCGGGTGCTGCGCCTGTGCGGCTACGACGCGCGCACCAACAAGGAGCTCGCCGAACTGCTGCAGGTGAACCCCGGCACGATGCTGCACCATGTGCGCACGCTCGTGCAGACCGGCTATCTCGTGCCCGAGCCGGCTCGCGCGGGGAAGCAGGGCGCGCGCGAGGTGCCGTACCGGGCGACCGGCGCCTCGTGGCAGGCGCAGCCCCCTGGATTGTCCCGCGTGCTGATCGACACCATGCTGCAGCAGCTCGCCGGGGTCGACGCCGACGAGATCCACATCTCCTGGCTCGGTCTGCGGCTGAATGCGCAGCACAGGGCCGAGCTGGAGGATCGCCTGTATGCGCTCATCGACGAGTTCCGCCTGCGCGGCCCCGATGAGGATGGCGACGCCCTTTCGCTCGTCACGGTGCTGCATCCCGATCTCAACCCGCCAGCGCAGGTGCGCGGCACGAGCGACGGATCGCCGGTCGGCGCCTGAGCGCTGCGCGGCTCAGCGCAGCATGGGCCACGCGGCGGGCCGGGCGCTGCCCGCCGCATACTCCTGCAGCGGCACGTCGCCGCGCGCCCACGCGTCGCGCACCGGCTGCACGATGCGCCAGCACTGCTCGGCGGCGTCGGCGCGCACCGACAGCGTCGGGTCGCCGTCGAGGATGCCGCTCAGCACCTCGGTGTAGGCCAGCAGCGCGCCCGCGCCGAGGTCGGCCGACAGGGTGGCCCGCTCCAGGCCGAACGGATCGGCGCCGCCGTTGACATTGAGCTCGAGCGACATCGCGTCGGGGGCGAGCGAGAAGCGCAGCACCGCGCCGTGCGCCGCACCGGTGAGCCCGGTCGGCACGTGCCGCACCGGCTTGAAGCGCAGCACGATCTCGCGCGCCGGGTCGGCCAGCGCCTTGCCTGAGCGCAGCGTGAACGGCACGCCGGCCCAGCGCGCGGTGCGCACCTCGCAGGTGATCTCGGCGAGAGTCTCGGTTCCCCGCGCCGGATCGACGCCCGGGGCGTGCGCGTAGGCAGGCAGTGCACGGCCGGCCACGGTTCCCGCGGTGTAGCGGGCGCGGCGGGAGGAGCGCACCGGATCGTCATGCCTGATCGCCGTCGCGCGCAGCGCGGCCGCGGTGGCCGAGCGCAGATCGACCTCGCCCAGGGTCGCCGGGGCATCCATGGCCACCACGGCGAGCACCTGCAGCAGATGGCTCTGGATCATGTCGACCAGGGCGCCGGCGCGGTCGTAATAACCCGCCCGGCCCTCGAGCCCCAGCGACTCGTCGTAGACGATCGCGACCGACTCGACGTGCTCCGCCGACCACAGCGGCTCGAAGACGCGGTTCGCGAAGCGCACCCCCAGCACATTCAGCAGCATCGACCGGCCGAGGAAGTGGTCGACCCGGAACACCTGACGCTCCGGCACCAGGCGCGCCAGCGTCGCGTTCAGCGCGCGCGCGGAGTCCTCGTCGGTGCCGAACGGCTTTTCCAGCGCCAGCACCGTGCCCTCCGGCAGACCCACCTCGGTCAGCGCCTGGCACGCGGCGGCAGCCGCCGCCGGCGGCACCGCGAAGTAGAGCGCGAGCGGCGCCTGCAGTCCCGACAGCAGCGTGCGCAGGGCGGCGGCGTCGCCGATGTCGGCCCGGCGGTACTCGAAGGCCGTGATCGAGGCGAGGCCGGCGGCATCCGCCCCGATCGCGTCGTGCACCGCGGTGCGCCAGCGATCGTCGCTCCAGTCGTCGATGCCCGCCCCGATCAGCCGCACGCGGCGGGATGGCTCGCGCGCGAGCAGCTGGCCGAGTGCGGGCAGCAGCAGCCGAGAGGTCAGGTCTCCGGATGCCCCCAGAATCATGAGCGTCGTCACTTCGGTCATGCGCCCACGCTACGCCCGCTCGATCATGTCGCCGTCGCCGCGCGCGACGCGCGTAGCGTGAGGCCATGACGAACCTCACCCCGCACGGCTCGGCGTACCCGGCCCCCGCCCTCGACGTGTCGCAGTGGTTCGGCGGCGAGGCGCCGCTGTCGGTGTTGCGCGGGCGGGTGGTGATGATCGAGGCGTTCCAGATGCTCTGCCCCGGCTGCATCACCTACGGGCTGCCGCAGGCGCAGCGCGTGCACACGCTGTTCCCCGATGTCGTGGTGATCGGGCTGCACACGGTGTTCGAGCACCACGCGGTGATGGGCCCCGACGCGCTCGAGGTGTTCCGGTCGGAGTTCGGCCTCGCCTTCCCGATCGGCGTCGACCGCGGCGACGGCCGCGGCATGCCGGCGACGATGCGCGCCTACGGGCTGGAGGGCACGCCGTCGACCGTGCTGATCGATCGTGCGGGCCGGCTGCGGTTCTCGCACCTGGGAGCGATCGCCGACCTCGCCCTCGGCTCGGCGCTGGGTGAGCTGCTCGCCGAGCCGGCGCCCGAGCCCGAACCCGCGCCCGAGGCCGACTGATGCCCGCGCCGATCGAGGACTACGCGCTGCTGTCGGACTGCCGCACGTCGGCACTGGTCTCGCGTGCGGGCAGCATCGACTGGCTCTGCGTGCCGCGCTTCGACTCGCCGTCGGTGTTCGGCGCTCTGCTCGGCGACGAGGAGCACGGATGCTGGAGCATCCGCCCCGTCGACCCCGGTGCGATCGCCACCCGCCGCTACCGGGGCGACACGTTCGAGCTGGTCACCCGCTGGGAGACGTCCACCGGTGTGGCCGAGGTGCACGACGTGATGCCGATCGATCGCCGCCACCGCGATGAGGGGCGACGGGTCGACATCGTGCGCCGGGTTGTGGGGATCACGGGCACGGTCGAGTTCGCGCAGCGGCTGACGATCCGATTCGACTACGCCAGGGCGCTGCCGTGGGTGCGCCAGGTCGGCACCGCCCGCGCGCCCGCACTGGTGGCGATGGCGGGCCCCGACGCGGTGGTGGTGCGCGGCGCCGCGCTGCGCGCGTCGGGGCACGCGCACCACGGCACGATCACGGTGTCGCCCGGCGAGCACCTCGACGTGACGCTCACCTGGTTCGCGTCGCATCGCGCCGCCCCCGCGCCGCTCGACGTCGACGAGGCGCGGGAGCACACCCGCGCGTGGTGGCAGGAGTGGGCTGATCGCATCGACCACCGAGGCGAGCACCATCCGCTGGTCGTGCGGTCGCTGCTCGTGCTGCGGGCGCTCACCGACCTCGACACCGGGGGCATCGTGGCGGCCGCGACCACGTCGCTGCCCGAGCAGCTGGGCGGCGCGCGCAACTGGGACTATCGCTTCGTCTGGCTGCGCGACGCGTCGCTCACGCTGCAGGCGCTGCTGGCGCACGGTTTCGTCGCGGCCGCCCGGCACTGGCGGGCGTGGCTGCTGCGGGCCGTCGCGGGCGACCCCGCCGACGTGCAGATTGTCTACGGCCTGGGCGGCGAGCGCGAGCTGCCCGAGCGCGAGCTCGAGAGCCTGCCCGGCTACCTGGGCTCCGCCCCCGTGCGGGTGGGCAACGGCGCGGTCGCGCAGTACCAGGCCGATGTCGTCGGCGAGGTGCTGGTGGCCCTGGCTGCCGCGCGCGCCGCCGGGCTGGCCGAGTCGCGGGCGTCGTGGCCGCTCGAGCGCGCGCTGCTCGAGCACGCCGAGCAGCAGCTCGACCGCCCCGACAACGGCATCTGGGAGATCCGCGGCGCGACGCAGCTGTTCACCCACTCCCGCGTCATGATGTGGGCGGGCTTCGACCGCGCGATCCGCGCGGCGCAGACGCTCGGGCTGGCCGGGCCGGTCGACCGCTGGCAGGCGGCGCGCGACCGGTTGCGGGCCGAGATCGACGACCGCGGCTACGACCGCGCTCGCGGGCACTTCGTGCAGCACTACGGCACCACCGAGGTCGACGCGTCGCTGCTGATCCTCGCGCAGGTGGGCTTCTGCGCCTACGACGACCCACGGATGGTCGGCACTGTCGCCGAGCTCGAGCGCACACTGCTGCACGACGGGCTGCTGCTGCGCTACCGCACCGAATCCGGGGTCGACGGGCTCGCCGGAGCGGAGCATCCGTTCCTCGCGTGCTCGTTCTGGCTGGTCGAGCAGTACGCCTGCACGGGGCGCACCGCCGAGGCGCGGGCCCTGATGGATCGGCTCTGCGGCCTCGCCAACGACGTCGGCATGCTGAGCGAGGAATACGACGTAGAGGGGCAGTGCCACGCGGGCAACACCCCGCAGGCGTTCTCGCACCTCGCGCTGGTGCGTGCCGCCGATGCGCTGGCGGGCAACCCGGTCATCCGCTGAGCGCGGCGCGTCAGCCGCGCAGCGCCTCCGCCAGCCGCACGCGGGCGCCCATGCGCAGGATCGAGTTGCGGTAGATGCGCGCGCCGACCCGAATGGCGGCGTAGCAGGTGGCGGCGAGGAGCGCGAGCGACAGCACCGGCTCCCACCACTGCGCGACACCCAGGTAGATCCGCAGCGGCATCGCCACCGGCGCCGAGAACGGCACGTACGACATCACTGCGAGCACGGTGCGGTTGTCGTTGAACAGGATGACGAGGATGTAGGGGGCGAGCACCAGCATGGTCAGCGGCGCCGTCACCGCGCCGACGTCCTCTTGGCGCGAGACCAGCGCGGCGGCCGCCGCGAAGAGCGAGGCCAGCAGCACGAACCCCAGCAGGAAGAACACCGCGAACCACACGAGCGGTCCACCGAGTGCGCCGAGCACACCGGTCTGCCCGATGCCGACCAGGCCCAGCACCGCGATCGCCGCGAACCCGACGATCTGGGCCATCGCGAGCATCGTGTTGCCGAGCACCTTGCCGGTCAGGAGGGTGCGTGTGGTGATCGCCGAGAGCAGCACCTCGACCACGCGGGTCTGCTTCTCCTCGACGACGCTCTGAGCGATGGTGCCGCCGAACAGGCTCGCGGCCATGAGGAAGACGACGCCGAACCCGAGCGCGACGAGATAGCGCAGCACGGCGTTCTCGGGATGCCGCACGAGCAGTTCCACGGGCGGGGCCTGGCTGAGCGATGCCACGAACGCCTGCGGCACGGCGTCCTTCGCGACGATCACGTAGTCGAACGGGGAGTCGCCCTGCGCCTTGGGCACGAGCGCAACCTCGGCATCGCCCGTGCGCACGAGATCGATGGCATCCTGTGCGCTCGCGGCGTGCGTGACGGTGACATCCGCCCTGCCTGCCACGACGTGGGCGGTCGCGCCGGTGACCGCCACCGTGGTCCTGGTGGCGGTCTGCGAGGCGATCCCGCCCCACACGATCGAGACCAGGGCGAGGCCGAACAGCAGAACGGTCGAGACGACGAACGCCTTGCTGCGCAGCTTCGAGGCGATCTCGCGCCGGGCGACGAGCCATGCGCTGCGGACCGGGCGGGGGGTGGTCACCGGATCACCTCTCTGAAGATCTGTGCGAGCGACGGATGCTGCGGCGTGAAGCTCGTGACCTCGCCGCGGGCGGCTGCCGCGCGCAGCACACGCTGAGCGGTGCCTTGGTCGGCCGCGTCGAACAGCACGCGGCCCTCCGCCGTCTCGACGAGGCCGATGCCCGGCTCACCGCGGATCCAGTCGAGCGCGCCTGGCGAGACCAGCTCGTAGCGATGGCGGGCATGCGCCGCGCGCAGGGCGTCGCGCGCGCCGGCCGCTCTGATGGTGCCGCCCGCGATGATCACGAGGTCGTCGCAGAGCCGCTCGACCACATCGAGCTGGTGCGACGAGAACAGCACGGCGGCACCTCCGGCGGCGCGTTCGTGCAGCACGCCCGCGACGATGTCCACGGCCAGCGGGTCGAGTCCGCTGAACGGCTCGTCGAGCAGCAGCACGTCGGGGTCGCGCACGAGCGCTGCGGCGATCTGCGCGCGCTGCTGGTTGCCCAGCGACAGGGTCTCGACCCGGTCGTTCATCCGCTCGCCGAGGCCGAGGCGCTCGAGCAGCGCCGACGCGCGGCGCTCCGCGTCGGTCTTCGTGTGCCCGTGCAGCTGCGCGAGGTAGGCGATCTGCTCGGCGACTCTCATCTTGGGGTACAGTCCGCGCTCCTCCGGCATGTAGCCGAACCGGCGGCGGTCATCGGGCGTCAGCTCGCGGCCGTCGAGACTGACCGTGCCGGCATCCTTCGCCAGCACGCCGAGCGCGATCCGCATCGTCGTGGTCTTGCCTGCGCCGTTTCCGCCGACGAAGCCGGTCAGCCGACCCGGCGCGACATCGAAGGTGACATCGTCCAGCACGGCGTGCGCGCCGTAGCTCTTGGTGATGCCGCGCAGTTCGAGCATCCGCCCCCCTCAGCCGAAGATCATCGGTCGGTCGTCGTCCGCCCCGTCGAAGTCGAGGTCGACCACCACCGGCACATGGTCGCTGGGCGCCTGGCCCTTGCGCTCGTCGCGATGGATGCGGGCGCCGGCGACGGCGTCGGCGAGCGCCCGGGAGCCCAGGATGAAGTCGATCCGCATGCCCTCGTTGCGGGGAAAGCGCAACTGCTTGTAGTCCCAGTAGGTGAAGCCGGTGGGCACCAGCGGGCGCACGACGTCGGTGAGGCCCGCGCGCTCCAGCGCGGCGAACGCGGCCCGCTCGGGGGGCGACACGTGGGTGGCGAAGCCCTGCACCACCGTGGGGTCGCCGTTGTCGGCGTCGGTGGGGGCGATGTTGAAGTCGCCGACGAGTGCGAGCGGCAGATCGGGGTCATCGGCGAGGCTGCGCCCGGTGTGCTCCGTGAGCGCGGCCAGCCAGTCGAGCTTGTAGTCGTAGTGCGGGTCGCCGAGCGCGCGACCGTTGGGCACGTACAGGCTCCAGATGCGCACGCCGTCGACGGTCGCTGCCAGCGCGCGCGCCTCCTGGGGGGCATCGGGCCCCTCGTGGCCCTTTGCGAAACCCGGCATGCCGTCGAAGGCATGCACCACGTCGGACTGTGGGGACCGGCTTGCGATGGCGACGCCGTTCCACTGCGAGAAGCCGTGGGCGCTGACGTGGTAGCCGGCATCCTCGAAGGCCTCATAGGGAAACTGCTCGGCCTTGCACTTGATCTCCTGCATGGCGAGCACGTCGATGCTCTCGCGCACGGCGAAGTCGACGGTTCGCTCCACGCGGGCGCGGACGGAGTTGACATTCCAGGTCGCCAGGCGCATGACAGTCAGCCTATGGGCAGGCACGGGTGCGCCGAGCGTCAATATTTTCTCCTAGTGTAGAAACACCGATGCGCGAGGAGGGGCAATGGAAACGATCGTCACGGTGAACGGACGTATCGCCGCCGAGGCGGTGGGGGTGAGCGCGGTCGGCGAACGGCTGATCGCCGACCTGGCAGTGCCGCGCCCGAAGCGTGCGGCCGACTCGTGGTTCTTCGATCAGCCGGTCGCGCTGCCGCAGCTGGGAGATCTCATGCTGGGTCGCGCCAACCGCGACGACGCACGGCTCGAGCCGAAGCACGCAGGCACCGAACTCGCACGCTTCGCCCAGGCGGGCGGCGCGCTGGTGGTGGATATCACCACCCCTGCAGAGGGGCGCGACCTGGCCGCGCTGCGTGAGCTGGGGCGGGAGTCGGGCGTGCACGTCGTCGTGGCGGCCGTCGCGTGCGACGACCCCGACCGCATCGCGCGGGCCCTGCACGACGACGGCCTCGGCGTGATCCTGATCACGGCAGACGCGGGTGCCGTGGTGCGCCGCGCCGCCGGAGTGGCCGCCGCGCGTACCGGAGCACCCGTGCTGGTGGATGCTGTCGCGAACGATCCGGAGCAGGCGCTCGGCGAGGTGCTGTCGGGCGGGGTGGCGCCGCAGCGGGTGGCGCTGCGCGGCCTCACCGGCGCCGCGCTCGACGAGCGGGTGCTGCGGAGCCTTGCCGCCGCGGGCGCGGTGCTCGTGTTCGACGGCCTGGGCCGCATCCCTTCGGTGCGCACGATCGTGAGCGACCACGAGATCGCCGTCGCCATCGCCGGTCTGGTCGCCGCCGGTGCCGAGGAGCAGATCGTGCTCGGCGCGGGCCTTTCGCGCAAGCACGCGTTCACCGCCTTCGGCGGCAACGGCCTGCGCTTCCTGCCCGAGCAGTTCGTGCCCTACCTGCGCATGCAGGGGGTCGACGAAGACGATGTGCAGCGGATCGCCTCCCGAAACGCGGTGCGCTGGCTGAGCAGGACGGAGGCGGCGGCATGAGTGGCACGCAGAACCTCGAGGGCCGTGTGCTCACGGTCGCCGGCCCCGTCGAGCCCGATGCGCTCGGCCAGGTGTCGATGCACGAGCACATCTTCCTCGACATCACCGCGCCCGCGCACAACCCGCGGCCCGGCTATCAGGATGCGGCCGCCTACGCGCCGATCACGCTCGACAACCTCGCCGCGGTGCGCAGCGGCGCCGCCAGCTACGCCAACGCGGTGCTCGGCGACTTCGACCTGCAGCTGGCCGAGATCCTGCCGTTCCGCCACGCCGGCGGTGGCACCATGGTCGACGTCAGCAGCATCGGCCTCGGTCGCGACCCGCTGTCGCTGCGCCGGGTGAGCGCCGCGAGCGGGCTGCACATCGTGATGGGCGCCGGCTGGTACGAGCGCAACTTCCACCCGGCCGACATGGACGAGCGCACCGTCGACGAGCTCACCGAGATCATCGTGCGCGACATCGTCGAGGGCGTCGACGGCACCGGCATCCGCTCCGGCATCATCGGCGAGGTCGGGGTCGAGGGCGGCCCGCTCACCGACAACGAACTGAAGAGCGTGCGCGCCTCGGGCCGCGCCTCCGCGCGCACCGGCGCACCGATCTCCTTCCACCGCGGCGGGCAGGGCGACGAGCAGCATGTCGTGCTCGATGTGCTCGAAGACGAGGGCGTCGACCTGCACCGGGTCACGATGGGCCACGCCGGCACGCTCGGACTCGACCTGCCGTTCGCGCACCGGCTGCTGGCCCGCGGAGTGTTCGTCGAGTTCGACTTCCTCGGCACGACCGGCAGCCCGTGGGGCACGCTGTGGCCGTTCACCGACCGCAAGGTCGCCGAGGGCATCGTGGCACTCGTGGACGCCGGCTACGCCGATCACATCGTGCTCGGTCACGACGTGTGCCAGGCGATCCAGCTCACGCGCTACGGCGGCCACGGCTTCACCTACCTGCACGACCACTTCCTGCCCGTGCTGGCAGAGCTCGGCATCCCGGCCGACACCATCGCCGCATTCATGACGACCAACGCCCACCGCGCGCTGACGTTCGGCGCCGCCGCGCGCTGAGCCGGGGCGCGCCTAAAGGGCGCGCAGGATGTCCTCCACCCGATCCTTCGCGTCGCCGAAGAGCATCTGCGCGTTGTCGCGGTAGAACAGCGGGTTCGGCACGCCCGCATAGCCCGACGCCATCGAGCGCTTGAACACGACCACATGGGCCGCCTCCCACACCCGCAGCACCGGCATCCCGGCGATCGGGCTGCCCGGATCCTCGGCGGCGGCCGGGTTGACGGTGTCGTTCGCGCCGATCACCAGCACCACATCGGTGCGGGCCAGGTCGTCGTTGATCTCGTCCATCTCGAGCACGATGTCGTACGGCACCTTCGCCTCGGCGAGCAGCACGTTCATGTGACCGGGCAGGCGCCCGGCCACCGGGTGGATGCCGAACCGCACCTCGACGCCCCGCTCGCGCAGCCGGCGCGCCAGGTCGGCGAC